>CAYQWI010000105.1:0-6405 GCA_964421165.1 uncultured Natronomonas sp. | reverse complement strand
GGCACAGACTTCGGCGGCTTTTTCGACGGGATCGAGCGTCGCGCTTCGGACGTTGAACGCCGGGCGAAAGTCCCTACCGTCCAGCGCCGAGAGCTGTCGATCGATGAACCGGATCGGATCCTCGGGGAGGAACTCGGTCCGGTCGCGCTCGACGAGCGCTTGCGCGCCCCGACGCGTTTCGTCGTCGAGTGCGATCCCACCGAGAAACGCACAACCGACGTACGGAGCCGCGTCGATCGCCCACTCGGCGTCGGATTCGCCGGAGAGGGAGGCGGCGGCGAGACGAGGTTCGAACATCACGGCACCTCCGTTCCGATAGCCCCGAACGCCTCTCGAACGGCTCGACAGACGCGTTCCCCGTCCGCTTTGGTTCCGAGTTCGGTATCCGTACGGACCGCCGGCCGACCGAGTTCGGTTCCGTCCTCGGTGTCGAGCACGAACGCGTCGACGAACGGATACGCCTCGGCGACGCCGGCCGTCGAGGGCTCGTACCCGGACGCGGCCAGCAGTTTGTCCGCCGGACCGGAAAAGACCGTCTCGCCGACGAACGGCGACACCGCGACCACCGGCGTCGATTCGAGCGCCGACCGAAACGCGTCCATCGAGAGCATCGGTCCGATGCTCGTCACCGGGTTCGACGGGCCGATGACGACCGGCGAGCCGAGGGCGTCGAGGACGACATCGGTCGGATCTGCGCTCTCCGCGCCGCGGAACTCGACGCGTTCTACGTTCGGTTCGCCCCGTTTGTCGATCCAAAACTCCTGCAGATGCATCCGCCCCTCCGGCGTGTAGACGATCGTCGCGATCGGATCGTTGCTCATCGGCAAGACGGGCCGTTCGACGCCGAGCGCGTCACGGAGCGTCCCGGTCGCCGCCGTCAGATCCTTTCCTTCGTCCAGAAGGCCCGTCCGGGTGACGTGGATCGCTCGGTCTCGATCGCCCAACTCCATGAACTCCCCGACGCCCGAGAAGCGCCGCCAGCGGGAGATCTCTCGACCGTTCGTCTGAGCGTTCTCGGAGAGATACCGCGGAGCGATCTCGATCCCCGTTCGTTCGGCCAGCCGTTGTATCTCATCGTGTGTCTCCGTGCTGTCGCCGCCGATCCCCCACCACGTCTCGCGGTCGAGGAGTTCCCCCTCCGAAAAGAGCACCGTGTCGATATCCGGACAGACGACGACGCCGCTGAGTTCGACATCGTCGCCCGTATTGCAGACGACCGGCGTCTCAGCGGGGTCGAACACCGCTTCGGATCCCCAGAGCAGTTTCGGGGTTCCGGTGCCGCCGCCGAGAAACGTGACCATATCTCCGCTTTCGCGCCGAGGAATTTGTATCTGACCGTCGAACCGTTGCGACCGTTTTTGTCCTCCGACGACGAAACCCGTCCCGAATGGTCACAATAAAGGACAGCGTTCACGACCACATCGTCGTCGAGGGGGTCGCCGAAGGTCTCCTCGATACGGCCGCAGTCCAGCGGCTCAGGCGGCTCCGACAGTTGGGGACTGTCGGATTAGTCTACCCGAGTGCGAACCACACCCGGTTCGAACACTCGCTCGGCGTGTATCATCTCGCGAACACGGCGCTCGGCGAGCTCGGTATCGGAGGCATGCGGGCCGAACGGCTCCGGGCCGCGGCGATCCTCCACGACATCGGCCACACGCCGTTCAGCCACAACACCGAGGCGATCGTGGCCCGGCGGACGGGTCGGATGCACGACGAGGTCGACGATCTCCTCGACGAGGGCGAGATCGCCCGTGTGCTGGCGCTGCACGATATCGATCCCGAGGCGGTCGCAGACCTCATCGCCGGCGACGGCGAGCTCGGACCTCTCGTTTCCGGGGAACTCGACGTGGATCGGATGGATTATCTCGTCCGCGACGCCCACCACACCGGCGTCCCCTACGGGACGATCGACGCCGGTCGATTGGTTCGGGAACTCAGATTCGTCGACGGCGAACTCGTCCTCGCCGAAGGGAACGTTCAGACGGCCGAATCCCTGCTCGTCGCGCGCTCGCTGATGAACCCGGTCGTGTACAACCACCACGTCGCTCGAATCTCGAAGGCGATGCTCAGACGGGCGAGCGAGCGGCTGCTGGACGGCGGCGAGACGACACCCGGGGAGTTCCGGCGGATGGACGACGCCGAACTGCTCGTTGCGCTGCGGAACTGTTCGGAGACTGCGGCGTTAGCCCGGCGGATCGACACGCGATCGCTGTACAAACGAGCCGTCTGGGCCGAGTTGGGAGACGTCCCGGACGGGATCGTCGAATCAGATCACGAGACCGTCCGCGAGTACGAACGCGATATCGCCGCCCACGCAGGCGTCGACCCCGACGCCGTCGTGCTCGATATCCCGAACCGGCCACGGATGCGCGAATCGACGAGCCGAGTCGTCGTCAACGGCGAGGTTCGGGCGCTCGAAGAGCAGTCAACGCTCGTGACCGCACTCCGACGTGCCCAACACGAACAGTGGCGGTTCGGCGTCTACGCGCCCGAGGACGCGACCGAACGCGTCGGTCGCGCGACCGAAGACGTCCTCGGATTGGACCTCGACGCGCTCGTCGTCGACGTACGAAAGGGGATCAATACGACGCTCGACGAGTTCTGACGGCCGATCGGAGCTATCTGCCGAAAGCTAAACGGATGGGAGCCGCGCGTCGAAAGCTATAACCGATTTAACCCGGGAACGTCTGTATCCGCCATGGAGCTATCGGGAACGATACTCGCCGGAGCCGACTACGAGCCGACCGAGGGTCGACTCGTCGTCGAGGACGGCGAGATCACCGCGATCGAGGAAGTCGAAACCGCGTCCTCGGACATCATCTGTCCGGCGTTCGTCAACGCTCACACCCATATCGGCGATTCGATCGCCAAGGAAGCCGGTCGCGGGCTCTCGCTGGACGAACTCGTTGCCCCGCCGGACGGGCTGAAACACCGGCTGTTGGCCGAAGCGTCGAGCGAGGAACTGATCGACGCGATGCGGCGGTCGCTGCAGTTTATGACGGCGGGAGGGACCGGAGCGTTCATCGAATTCCGCGAGGGCGGCGTCGAGGGCGTCGAGGCGCTTTCAGCGGCTGCCGCTCCGATCGATATCGAACCGGTCGTGATGGGTCGCGGCGACGTGGACGTACTCGACGTGGCCGACGGTTACGGTGCGAGCGGTGCCCGGGACGGAGACTTTTCGGTCGAACGAACGGCGACCCGGCGGGCGGACAAGCTGTTCGGCATCCACGCCGGCGAACGCGACCCCCACGACATCAACGCAGCGCTCGATCTCGATCCGGACTTTCTCGTCCACATGGTTCACGCCGAGGAGATCCATCTCGAACGCGTCGAAGACAGCGACACGCCGATCGTCGTCTGTCCGCGCTCGAACCTCGTGACCGGCGTCGGAACCCCGCCGGTCGGAGAGCTTCTCGATCGGACGACCGTCGGTCTCGGCACGGACAACGTGATGTTGAACAGTCCCTCGATGTTCAGGGAGATGGAGTTCGTCTCGAAGCTGTGTGACGTGTCGGCACCGGAGGTGTTGCGCATGGCGACCGCTTCGGGGGCCGAGATCGCGGGGTTGAACTGCGGTGTCATCGAACCCGGACGGGACGCCAAACTGCTCGTTCTCGACGGCGATTCGGACAATCTATCCGGCGTTCGGGATCCGACCAGAGCGGTCGTTCGACGCGCCGGAATCTGCGACGTGTCGAACGTCGTTTTATAGACGACAGTCGCGAACCAGCGACGTATTGAACGTCGTTTATAAGTAGCGGCCGCGAACGACCGAAACCGGTATATAGACGTACATGATAGATCATGATACGTGGTAACAGTGTTCCAGAAAATACTCGTTCCGACGGACGGCTCCGAGGAGATGGCTCGGGTGATCGATTACGCGTCGGAACTCGCCGACGAACACGGTGCGACGATCCACATCGTATACGCGATTCACACGGCGTCCTTCGCGAGTCTGCCGATGGAGACGTCGTGGGAGAGCCTCGCCACGCTCCTCCGCGACGAAGGCGAAACCGCGCTGGACGCGGCGAGGGGTCTCGCCACCACCGACCGGGTCGAGACCGCGCTGGTCGAGGGGCCGCCGAGCCGTGAAATCGTCACGTACGCGACCGAAAACGACTGTGATCTCATCGTGATGGGTACCCACGGACGGGGCGGCCTGAACCGACTCCTGTTGGGGAGCGTCGCCGAGCGCGTCGTCCGTTCGGCGCCGATCCCCGTGATGACGGTTCGGGTCGGCAGCGAAGAACTGCAAGAATCCCCCGCGGTTCCGGTGGAGGACCGCGTCACCGCCGATCCGTCGGTTTCGGAAGCGCTCGAATAACGGTCCAGCGGGTCCCATCACTCTGCTCTGAGACGTTTCTCTACGTCGGCCGGAGATGTTCACAATCGCCCGCCGAGACGCGAGTCGACCCGTCCGCCGTCTCGACGACGAGCGTCCCGGGAAACTCGATGTCGATCGCGTCACCGACGACGTCGCCGCCCGGCGTCTCGACGCGGACGCGCTGACCGAGCGTGACCGAGAGCTCACGCCACGCCGAGAGCACCTCGTCGGGATTCGCTCTGTACTCGTCGAACCGCTCGATCACCGACCGGGTCAGGGCTGCCCTGTCGACGTCGCCGACCTGTTCTCGAACCGTCGTCGCCGTCTCCGGGACGATATCGGGATCGACGTTCGCGTTGATCCCGATCCCGACGACGATCCACGAGACGCGATCCGCCTCACCCTCCATCTCGGTGAGGATCCCGACGAGTTTCTCCCCGTCGACGAGGATGTCGTTCGGCCACTTGATCTCGGCGTCGACGCCGAGATCGCGGAGGGATTCCGTCGTCGCGACCGCGGCCGCGAGCGTGTAAATCGGCGCGTGCGCCGTCGGAATATCGGGACGACACACGAGGCTGACCCAGATTCCGCCCGAGGGAGAGGCCCACTCTCGGTCGAGTCGCCCGCGTGACCCGGTCTGTTCGTCCGCGAGGACGGCGATCTCTCCCTCGCCCGAGACCGCCAGTTCCCGCCCTCGATCGTTCGTACTCCCGATCGACTCGTGATACTCGACGTCGAACGGGGCGTCGAGTTCGTAGGCGACGCCCGCGCCGAATTCGGGGACCGAAGCGAGAACGTATCCGTCGTCGCGGCTTTCGATCTCGAACCCCTCCTCGCGGAGCGATTCGACGTGTTTCCAGACCGCCGCCCGCGAGATGTCGAGCTCCTCGGCTACCTCCGGGCCGGAAACCGGTCCCGAAGAGAGCGTATCGAGGATCCGTCGTCGAGTCTCCTGCATACGTTCGCCCATGCGACGCTAACGGATAACGGCACTGACGCGCGAATTCCGAGAAGCGAATCCGAGCGGTTTACAGGAAGTCTTCGATGTGCTCTGCGACCTCGTTGGGCGTGTCACCGACCGGAACGCCCGCGGCGTTGAGCGCGTCGATCTTGGATTCGGCGGTACCGGTGCCGGAGCCCGAAACGATCGCGCCCGCGTGGCCCATCCGTTTGCCCGGCGGGGCCGTCCGTCCGGCGATGAAGCCGGCGACCGGCGTGTCCATGTACTCGCCGATGAAGGCGGCGGCCTCCTCTTCGTCCTCGCCGCCGATCTCGCCGCACATCACGACCGCGTCGGTTTCCGAATCGTTCTCGAACAGTTCGAGCGCGTCGACGAAGTCGGTTCCGATGATCGGGTCGCCGCCGATGCCGACCGCGGTCGTCTGACCGATTCCTCGCTGGGTGAGGCTGTCGACGACCTGGTAGGTGAGCGTCCCCGATCGCGAAACCAGCCCGACGTTTCCGTCCGAGAAGATGTTTCCGGGCAAGATTCCGAGCTTCGCCTCGCCGGGCGTGATGAGACCGGGGCAGTTCGGACCGATCAGGTGCGTGTCGGTCTCGCCGAGCTTTCGGTTGACTTTCGCCATGTCCTGTTGGGGAATTCCCTCGGTGATGGCGACGACGAGGTCGACGGGCGAATCGAGCGCCTCGAAGATCGCGTCGGCGGCGAAGGCCGGCGGGACGAAGACGACGGACGCGTCGGCGTCTTCTTTCCGAGCGGCTTCGTGGACGGTGTCGTAGACGGGGACGCCTTCGACCTCTTGGCCGCCACGTCCGGGGACCGCGCCAGCGACGATGTTCGTCCCGTATTCGATCATCTGACCGGTGTGGAACTTCCCTTCACCGCCAGTGATTCCCTGTACCACGACGCGCGTCTCGTTGTCGACGAGGATACTCATTGTTCTCCCTCCGCGTATTGGACGGCACGCTGGACTGCGTCTTCAAGCGTCCCTTCGACCGTTACCAGATCCGTGTTCAGAATTTCCATACCTTCCTCCGCGTTCGTTCCGGCCAGCCTGACGACGACGGGCTTCGGAATCTCGTCGAACTGTTCGAGCGCCTCGTTGATCCCCTTGGCG
>CAYQWI010000104.1:0-6462 GCA_964421165.1 uncultured Natronomonas sp. | reverse complement strand
CGAGCATCGACTTGCCGGTTCCGGGCGAGCCGATCATCATCACGTGGCGGCGCTGCTTGGCCGCTTTCAATATAATATCGCGCGCGTGATCCTGACCGATGACCTGATCGACGAGCCGATCCGGGACCTTGATGTCGGCGCTCGATTCCAACTGGAGTCCGCCGAGGAGGTTGTCCTCTTCGTCTTCGTCGATCTCGATCTCGCTGTCGACGTGGACTTCGCTACCGAGATCGGATCCGTCGAGGAGCTCTTCGTCCTCGTCGAGCCGCTCGCTTGCGCCCCGTTGGCCGGATCGATCGGGCTCGTTCGGAGACGGCTGCTCTGGCGTCGAACTCGGCGCATCCTCGTCGGGGTCGTGCTGGGGATCCTGCTCTGGCGTCGGAGTCGGCGCCTCCTCGTCGGGGTCGCGCTGAGGATCCCGCTCCGGGTCGAGCCCCTCGGGAATCTCAACCGGCTCTTCCTGTGGTATCCGCCGCTCGTCGGCGTCGGATTCCTCTTCTACATCCTTTTCGTTACTCATAGAAACGTTTCTGCTATCCGTACAGATGGGTTATCGACTGATATACTTTCTCCCCGAGTCAGAGCCCGCTGACGGACGAAACCGCAAGAAGAAAGCGGCGGTCAGTCCGAACAGCCCCGTTCGGATCCAACCCGTCGACTTTATCAGAGCCCCCCTCTCACGCCACAGTATGACGCGGGGGTTCTACATCGGACGGTTCCAGCCGTACCACGAAGGCCACCACGCGATGATCGACCGAATACGCGAGGAGATCGACGAGCTCGTCGTCGGGATCGGAAGCGCGGATCAATCGCACACGGCCCGCAATCCGTTCACCGCGGGCGAGCGGATCATGATGATCACGAAGGCGCTCGCGGAGTTCGATATGACGACCTACGCGGTCCCGATCGAGGATCTCAACCGCAATTCGGTGTGGGTGAGCCACGTCCAGTCGATGAGTCCCCGCTTCGAGGTCGCCTACTCGAACAATCCGCTCGTCGTCCGGCTGTTCGAGGAGGCCGACATCGAGGTCAGACAGTCCCCGATGTTCCACAGAGAGGAGTTCGAAGGGACCGAAGTCCGCGAACGGATGGCTTCGGACGGCGACTGGGAATCGCTCGTCCCCCAGACAGTCATCGAAGTTATCGACGAGATCGGCGGCGTCGATCGGCTCCAGCAGATCACGGACACCGATGCCAACGACGCTGACACGCCCGGAGAGTTCGTCCAGAACGGCGATACGAAATAGATGATCACGCTCGCCTCCGACTTCGGCTCCCCGTATCCCGCCGCGATGAAAGGCGCGATTCTCAAACGGTGTGACACCCGGCTTGTCGATATTAATCACGAGTTCCCCCGCCAAGACGTCCGGGCGACCGCCTTTTGGCTCGCGGAGATTCTCCCGGAGTTTCCGCCGGCGGTCCATCTCGTCGTCGTCGATCCCGGCGTCGGGACGGACCGATCCGCGCTCGTCGTCCGGGCGGGCGACCACGTTCTCGTCGGTCCGGACAACGGGGTGTTGTTCCCGCCCGCCCGAGCACTCGCCAGCGGTGACGACCGGTATCGTACCGACATCGACGCCTACGAGCTCGAGATCGATGATCCGCGGAGCGCGACGTTTCACGGCCGGGACGTGTTCGCCCCCGGCGCGGCCGCGGTCCACGAAGCCGGGATCGACCGACTGTCCGAACTGCGTTCGATCTCACCGGCAGGCGACGTTGTCGATCTCGAGCTCCCGACCGCCACGCTGACCGACGACGGGGCCATCGGAGAGGTGCTCGTCGTCGACGACTTCGGCAACGTCATCACCAACGTCCCGGGCGAGGTACTCGACGGACGAGAGCGCGCGCGAGTCAACGGCGAGAGCATACCCGTCGTCCGATCGTACGCCGAAGTCGAGACTGGAACGGCGGTCGCCACGGTCGGGAGTCACGGCAACGTCGAGTTGGCCGTCAATCAAGGGCGAGGCGACGACGCGTTCGGGCTCGGTGTCAGCGATACGGTCGACGTGTCGGTTCTCGATTCCTAACCGCGGGCGAACGCTTATGGACGGTTCGCTCCTAGTCGGCGTATGTTCGCTCCGCTCCAGCTTGGTGGAACGGTGTTCCCCATCGTCGCCCTCCTGCTGCTCGCGATCGCGATCGTCGCGGTGTATCAGGCGGTCGAGATCGTCAACGCCTACGAGAAGCGCGCGCTGACCGTCTTCGGGGAGTACCGCCGCTTACTCGAACCGGGTATCAACTTCGTGCCGCCGTTCGTCTCGCGGACGTACACCTTCGATATGCGAACGCAGACGCTGGACGTCCCCCGCCAAGAGGCGATCACCCGCGACAACTCGCCGGTGACTGCCGACGCCGTCGTCTACATCAAGGTCATGGACGCCCGAAAGGCGTTCCTCGAGGTCGACAACTACAAAAAGGCCGTCTCGAATCTCGCCCAGACGACGCTCCGGGCCGTGTTGGGCGACATGGAGCTCGACGACACGCTGAACAAGCGCCAAGAGATCAACGCGAAGATCCGAAAAGAACTCGATGAGCCGACGGACGAGTGGGGGATCCGCGTCGAATCGGTCGAGGTTCGAGAGGTCAACCCGTCCAAAGACGTCCAGCAGGCGATGGAGCAACAGACCTCCGCCGAGCGAAAGCGCCGGGCGATGATCCTCGAAGCGCAGGGTGAACGCCGCTCCGCGATCGAGAAGGCGGAGGGTGACAAACAGTCCAACATCATCCGCGCCCAGGGTGAAAAACAGAGTCAGATCCTCGAAGCCCAGGGTGACGCGATCGGAACCGTCCTCCGGGCGAAATCCGCCGAATCGATGGGCGAGCGCGCGATCATCGAACGCGGGATGGAGACGCTCGAAGCGATCGGCGAGGGCGAGTCGACGACGTTCGTCCTTCCGCAGGAGCTCACCTCCCTGTTAGGTCGGTACGGCAAACACCTCACCGGGGGCGACGCGGCAACGGACGCCGAGATACTCGAAGGGCTCGAGTTCGACGCCGAGACCCGCGAGTTGCTCGGTTTGGACGATATCGAGGAAATCCTCGGACAGATCGATCAGGAAGCCGAGATGGACGTCGAGGAGATGGAAGCCGAAGCCGAGGCGATCAAAACGGGAGCCGACCCGGCGGACATCAAAGATCCGGACGAGGTGATCGCCGAGATGGACGAAGAGATTCCGGAGTCGAACATCGACGAAGACGATCTAGAAACGGAAACGAACTAGTCGAAACCGAAAGCTAACCAACCGAAACAAAGCGCTAACCACTCGAAATCGGGAGCTAACCACATAAAACCGGGCTGTGGTCCCGAAGCTGTTTTATCGCTGTCTCACCAATCCCGTATAATGACCGACGGGGGTATCGACGAAGGAAAGCGGGCGACGCTCAAGCGATTCGCAGCGCTCGGAGCCGCGACCCCGCTTGTTCACCTCTCGGCCGACGACGCGAGCGAGGTTCGAGACGCTATCGTCGGCTACCTATCGGCGACTCCCGGCGCACACTTCTCGAAGCTCCGCGACGATCTCAAACTTGGTACCGGCGAGACGCAACACCACCTCCGGCGGCTGGAGGACGACCGAGTCATCGAGCACCGAAAGGACGGCGAGTACAAGCGCTACTTCCCCGCCGGGCGCTTTTCGCCGTTCGAACAGCGCGCGCTCGGGTATCTCCGTAGGGAGACGCCGCGGCGGATGCTCATCGAGTTGCTGCGTGATCCGAGCGCCTCGGGCGGCGATATCGCCGAGCGGATCGGCGTCTCCCCGTCGACGGTATCGAAGTACGCGGCCGGGCTGGAATCGGCCGCCCTCTTGTCCAGGGAGGACGGATACAGCGTCGAACAGCCCGAGACGCTGTTGACGCTCGTGGTTCGGTACGCCGACTCGTTCGGCACCGAAGCGGTCGCGATCGCCGACGAAGCCGACGAACTCCTCCGGTATGACCCCTAGACGGTGACCTTCCAGGTCGTTCCCGACGAGTAGCCCCACTTTTCGACGTCGATATCGAAGTCGCCGTCACGGATGGCGCTCATGTTTGCACCGACCTCCTTCGCCGACAGCCCGAGCTCCTCGCCGATGAGTCTGGATTTGAAGTAGGTCTTCATCCGTCCGTTCTCCCGAAGGTACGCGAGGATCCGTCGTTGCTTTTCGGTGAGATCCGAGGTCTGTGCCGCTGCGGTCGCGCTCATACATCGGGGTTCGCAGTCCACCCCAAAAGGGGGTTTGGTACGGACGGTAAATCCGCCGCTATCGTGCGGTTTTTCGAAGGCAAACGGCGCAATCGACCGCCGGGAGAATCCCGATTGGTACGGGAACGAAACAGCCGAATTGGTACGGGAACGAAACAGCCGATCGTGTTTATTTACGCGCCAGCGTCGCTACCGGCGTCGTCGGACACGTTATCAGCGGGCTCACCGCCACCGAGCAGCTCGCTCAGCGACTCGCCGAGGGTATCGACCGAACCGCTCAGGAACGACTCGATCCGATCGTGAACCTCACCGACGTGGTCGGGGACCTGCGACGGCAAGCCGTCGCTGGGACCGACGCTAGCGTTATCGGCGCGGTCGTCGGCAGCGTCACCGGCGTCGTCCGGTACGTTCTCCTCGGCGTCCGTCGCGTTGTGGTTCGCCTGATCGGCCGGAGCGGCGGCACCGAGCGCCGCAACGCCGCCGATCAGGAGCATCGATACGACCGCGATCGTGATCAGTCGTTTTGCTTTCATCGCAATCAGCCCTTACCCGGAGAGCCACTTAACGGGGGGAAGCCGTGAATCCGGATTAGCTCCGATAGAAGCCTTTCAGCCCGATTTAAGCCGGATTAATCCGGCTTTTCCGGACACGACGCGAACTCGGTGATCGGCAACAACCCATTTATACGTCGGCGCCGTTCGAACGGCCGTGAAGCGGAGTCTTCTCCTCGTTTTGTTCGCGTGCGCTCTGTTCGTGTCTATCGGGGCCGCCGTCTCTATCGGAGGTGCAGCCGGCACGTCCGACGCGTCGGCGTTCGCACAACAGGACATCGATCCCGACGATATCCTCATGTCGGTAGCGGTCGAGGACGACGGCGACGCGGTCTGGACGATCGAGTACCGAACGCGGCTCGACACCGACGAGGATGAAGAAGCGTTCGAGGACCTCCGAAACGACATCCGCGACGATCCCGAACCGTACGTCGAGCGGTTCTCCGAGCGCATGGAGGCGACGGCGGCCGCCGCGGCGGACGCGACCGGACGGGAGATGACGATCGAAGAGATGACCGTCTCCGCCGAAAAACGCGAACTTCCGCGGGAGTACGGCGTCGTCACCTACAGCTTCCGGTGGTCGAACTTCGCGGCGAGCGAAAACGACCGTCTGTACGTCGGTGACGCGATAGACGGCCTCTTTTTGGACGAGGAGACGGCGCTTTTAGTATCGTGGTCGGACAGCTACGATCTCCTCGGCGCATCGCCGACGCCGAGCGAAACGCGCGAGAGCGCCGTGATCTACCAGGGCCCGACAACCTTTTCGAGCGGTGAGCCGCGGGTCGAACTGGGACCGCCGGAGGCCGCACCGCCGGCGGATGGCGATCAGACCGATCCGGCAGCAGCGCAGAACGCGACGGTCGCGATCGTGCTCGTCGTCCTCGCCGGAGGACTTCTCGGCGGGGCGGTGATCGCGTATCGCCGGCGGCGAGCGGCTCCGACCGAGGCGAAGGCGGGAGACGAAGGGGAAAACGAGCCGATCGATTCCGAGCTCCTGAGCAACGAAGAGCAGGTACTCCGGCTCATCGAGGAAGAGGGCGGACGGATAAAACAGCAGGAGATCGCCGAGCGGCTCGGGTGGACCGACGCGAAGACCAGCCAGGTCACCAAAAAGCTCCGCGAGGAGGGCGAGTTGGACGGATTCCGGCTCGGCCGTGAGAACGTCCTCTCGTTGCCCGAAGAGGATACGCCTCCGGACGTGGAGTGAATCGATCCGGAGTACGAGATTATGTCCAGCGGACGGCCAGCGCGGCAACCGAGAGAAGCGCAACGACGACAGTTACCACGCCGAATCCGACGGCGTCCTCGGGTGAGGCGTCAGATTACCGATTTCCGACACCTTCGCCGCCGTTTCCGGCTCGATCGGACCCGCCTTGGGAGTCGGACGCATCGTCCGTTTCGTCGGATCGTTCGGGATCGGACGTTCGCTCTTCGTCGTCAGCGCGATCGACATCAGTTTCGTTATCGGTCGATCGATCGCCACCGCGGTCGGCACCGCCGCGATCGCGGTCGTCAGCTCGTTCCCCTCCGGCGCGGTCGGGCATCCCGCTTCGATCGCCGGCGATGCTCCGGGCGATCTCGGAGACTTCACCGCCGCGCAGCTCGCTGGCGTTGTTCATCTGCGTATGGATCGCCGTCACGTTCACGCCGTTTTCTTCGAGCGTCTCGGCCGGCAGTTCGGCGGCCGTCGCGTTGCTCTGGTTTAGCTGTCTTTCGACGGTGTCGACTTCA
>CAYQWI010000103.1:0-6498 GCA_964421165.1 uncultured Natronomonas sp. | reverse complement strand
CTACGTAGGAACGGCTGGTGAGGTGAGCCGAGAAACGATTGAACAGTATATCAACTGAAGTGAGCATGTGTCGTCCTTCGACGAGCTTCTCCCCCGACCTCAAGGGACGGGGTTCTCGCCCTGCTCCGCCTATAGAGAATTGCTACATTTATCGTCTACATCTTGCACGCCGAGTTCAACATATCCGTGATCTGCCACGCTGGACATTGTGAGGATGTACGCTACTCCCCATCTCCTCGGTTGAATCCGAAGCGGCGGAGAAAAGCGGCCCCTTTTTGCAACTCCGCATCGGAAACGACACAATGGCAGATCTCGCGCTCCCCGATACCCCCGACGCTCCGGCCGTCGCCGAGGGCGGCGTCTGGCTCCACTGCATCGAATGCGGACAGGACCACCCGCCGTTCGACGACATCATCTACACCTGCGAAACGTGCGGCGGTCTCCTCGAGGCCCGCTACGATCGGTATCCCGCGTTCGACGACTTCGACGGCTCCGGCGTCTGGCGCTATAACGCGGCACTCCCGTTCGAGGAGGGCGTCACGCTTCCGGAGGGGAACACGCCGCTTCACCGCGCCCCGCGACTCGAATCCGATATCGGCGTTCGGAACCTCCGAATCAAACACGAGGGGATGAACCCCACCGGATCGTTCAAGGATCGCGGGATGACCGTCGGCGTCCGGGTCGCCGAAGAACTCGGCGTCGATCGTCTGGCGTGTGCCTCGACCGGGAACACGTCGGCAGCCCTGGCCGCCTACGGCGCGCGGGCGGGCGTACAGACGCTCGTGTTGTTGCCCGCCGGGAAAGTCGCCGCCGGAAAGATCGCACAGGCGAGCCTCCACAACGCCCGAATCCTCGAAGTCGACGGCAACTTCGATTCGTGTCTCGACATCGTTCAAGAGCTCGCAGACAGAGGGGAGGCGTATCTTCTCAACTCGCTCAACCCGTTCCGACTGGAGGGACAAAAGACGATCGGGCTCGAAATCCTCGAAGCGTTCCTCGACGACTACGGGCGGTTTCCCGACCGGATCGTTCTCCCGGTCGGCAACGCCGGCAACACCGCAGCGCTGTATAAATGCTTCCGGGAGATGGTCGCCGGCGGCGATCTCAGTCCCGACGACGTGCCGAAACTCACCGGCGTACAGGCCGAAGGAGCCGCGCCGATGGTCGAAGCGATCGAGGAGGGATACGAGGACACCCGCCGCTGGGACGACGTGGAGACGATCGCGACCGCCATCCGGATCGGAAACCCCGTCAATGCGCCGAAAGCGCTCCCGGGGATTCGCGAGACGGGCGGGACTGCCGTCGCCGTCTCCGACGGCGAGATCACGGACGGCCAGCGCGCGCTCGCCGCCGAAGGGATCGGCGTGGAGCCGGCGTCGGCGGCCTCCGTCGCCGGGCTTCGCAAACTCCGCGAGTCGGGCGTCGTCGGCAGCGACGAGGACGTCGTCTGTTTGACGACCGGCCACCTGTTGAAGGACCCCGACGCCGCTGCCGCCGCCGGAAACGATCCCGATCCCGTCGGGAACAGCACCGAGGCCGTGCTCGAACTGCTCGCCGAAGAGTAACGACCGACGGTGGTTACGAAGATGAAACCGAACCGCCGAACCGTGCTCTGTGGCCTCGCTCTCGGACCCCTCTCCGGCTGCGTCTCGGATCCGGGAGCGAGCTGCCGGGGAAAGACCGTTCGTGTGTCGATGCACTCCGTGTCTTCGGTCGAGGATCCGATCCGGCTCGATACGGAGTCGCTGTCCACGGAAGCGGTCGGCGTCGTCGAAACCGCGATCGAGGACGAGCACGTCGAACACTGCGTCGCGTGGGATCCGGGACGCGACGAAACCGGCCCGTCGGACGGCCTCTCCGAACTCCGTCGTCGGATCGAATCCCGCACTGACGTGGAGCTCGACGGCCCGACATCCTCGTTCGAAGTCGGCGTTATCTTTCGGGAAGATACGTATCGAATAGAAATCACGGTCGAATCGAGCGACTAGCCGACGACTCTCGATAGATTCTTTCCGTTCGCTCCGATACTAGGTTCCAATGAGTCGTTTTCAGGCGTACGTACGGTCGGTTTCGACCGAGGTCCGTCTGGAGCTCGAGAAGGCCTTAGAAGGGGAGTACACCTCGAGACAGGTCGCGGGTAGCTTCGCGTTGGGAATATTTATTACGTCGCTCCCGACGCTCGGGATCGGCGTCCTGTTCTTTTTCGCTATCGTCTATCTGTTCGCGAACGTCTCGAAGCTCGCACTGTTCTCCTCCGTGGTGGTGTTGAATCCGGCGGTAAAGTGGGGCGTCTACGGAACGAGCTTCTGGCTGGGATCCGTTCTGCTCGGTCCGGTCGAGGGTGTGACGCGATCGGATCTCTCGCTCGCTGCGGCCCCCGAGATCGTCGTGAGGCTGCTCGTCGGGAACCTGATCCTCGCAGTCGTATTCACCGTGATCGGATACGCTTTCGCCTACCGGCTGACCGTCGCGTATCGACGGCGAAACGGGGAGATCGGCCCGATCGATCGGATGATCGACCGTTTCTAGACCGATTCGGCTCGATAGATACCGATCAACATCGTGACGAGGGCGATACATCCGACCGCGAGCAACGCGAGTCCCGCATACCCGATACCCCGCGTAAGCACATCGGGACTACTTCCTGATTCGGCCAACACGACGGCGACGCTCCAGACGATCGCGGCGACGACTAGCACCGACACACCGGTTTTTCCGTACGTAGACGTGTTCTCTGACATCTCGTATCCCGGGGTACGAACGGGGGGTACCTCATTATTGCGTCTTATCGCGGACGGGAAGAGTTTTGATCGTTTGCGTGATCAGTTGTTCTCACGTGGTCTCGTTTCCGAATCCGATCCGCCTCGGAATCTTGGCGATCGGACTCGCTCTCTCCCGTCTCGGACTCATCACCGACGCGCGCGCCCGACGGACGACGGAACTCGCATGGCCCCGGATCGTCACCGGACTCGCCCGGATGTCGAAAAACGCGGTCGACGTGGCGATGGTCGGCGTCGCCGTCGGGTCAGCCGCTATCGCGGGCGTCGGAATCGCGGGACCGTTCTGGGGGCTGGCGTTCGCGGTCGGAAGCGGTATCGCCGGCGGAACGATCGCCCTCGTCAGCCAGCGGTACGGTGCCGACGCGTACGACGAACTCGGAGTGGCCGTCAGATCGAGCGCCTTCCTCGTCGTCGTCCTTACCGTGCCGATCTCTCTGACGTTCTGGCTGTTCGCTCCCGAATTCATCGGCGTTTTGAGCAGCGATCCGGCGGTCATCGATCTCGGCGGGGCGTATCTCCGGATCGTCGCGCTCGGGATCCCCTTCGCCGGGCTGAACCTCATCGGAAGCCGAACGCTCGTCGGCTCCGACGACGCCTACACCGCGATGGTGCTTCGCGCCGGCGGTGCCGGCTCGAACGTCGTTCTCAACGCGGTCTTGATCTTCGGTTTCGGATTGGGTGTCGAAGGTGCGGCGCTCGGAACCGTCCTCTCGAACGTCGGGGTGACTGCAGCGTTCGCCATCGGGCTCGTTTTCGGCCGCTTTCCCGGGGCCGGCGAGTTCCCAGTCACCGTCGACCCGGCCGGCACGTACGTCGATAGGTCGACAGTTTCCGACCTCGTTACGATCGGACTGCCGGTGATCGGCCGGAATCTCGTCTGGACCGTCGCCGAAGTCCCGATGTTCGCGATCCTCGACGTCTTCGGTTCCGACGTCGTCTCGGCGTTCGTCATCGCCCGCCGCGTCTGGGGGCTGATGAACACGCCCGGGTGGGGGTTCGGCCTCGCTTCGTCCAGCCTCGTCGGGCAGGAACTCGGCGTGGGGGAGGAGACGAACGCCGAAGCGTACGGTCGGGAGATCATTCGGTTCTCGGTCGCGGTGTACCTCGTCTCGGCAGGGGCCGTCTTCGTCTTCGCCGATCCGATCGTGACACTTTTCGTCGACGATCCGACGACACCGGTCGTCCCGCTCGCCGCGGATCTCGTTCGGGTCGCCTGTATCGCGGTTATCCTTCAGGGCGTCTCCGGCGGTGCGGCTGGACCGCTCGATGCGGCCGGCGACACTCGGTGGCCCTTCGCCAGCCAGGCGATCGGCATGTTCGGCGTCTCGATCCCGCTCGTCTATCTTGGCGCGACGACGCCGCTCGGTCTCTACGGGCTGTATCTCGCGTTCGTCGCCGAAACGGCGGTTCCTGCGGCCCTCAACTACTACCGGTTCCGTACCGGCGTCTGGAAAGAGCGCAGCCGAGCGTACCGTCCCGACGCCGAAACGGTCTCGGAGTGATCGTCCGGAGCTCTATCCCAAACGGTCATACCGGGGGACGGACATGCTCTAGTCAATGACGACCGACGAGGAACTTCGTCAGGCCATCGACGCCCTGGGTGAGTCAGTGCTCCTCGTCGGAGGCGATCCCGTCGGTGAGTCCGTAGTCGCCCGGGTCGCCGGATCCGATATCCCGGCAACAGACACGGCGGACGAACCGGACGCCGTCATCCTCATCGCCGATGCGTCTCAAGCCGGCGGTGATCCGGTATCCGCGGACCTATCGGTTCCGTCCGCCCCCGTTTCCTTTGCCGCGGTTCTGATCCCCGAACGGCCGGAGAGCGGTGAGCGAACGTTTCTCACCTCGCTCACGGACGCCGTGGAAACGGTCGTTCTCGTTTCTGGGGAAACGATCGACGAGTTGGTCGACGCCGTGACGACGCTCGTTTCGATCACCCGCGAATCTGGCGTCGTAAACGTCGATCTGGCGGACGTACAGACGGTGTTTGAACTGACCGATGTCGCCACGTTGGCCGTCGGATCGGACGAAAGCGGCGATCCCGAAGTAGCGGTTCGGAACGCCTTCGGTAACGTGCCGAACGGGATCGAGACCGATTCTGTGAGCGGCGTTATCGTCGACGTGGTCGGAACGCCGGCGATGACTGTCGGGGACATCAGCGACGCGGTGTCGACGGTTCGCCGACGCGTCGGTCCCGACGCACACGTCATCTGGGGCGGGGCAGTCGACGGATCCGTCGAGGGGACACTTCGTGTCCGACTCGTCCTCGCCGGCGTCAAGAACGTCCGCGTGGCTCCGGGGGATCGCTGTCCCCGGTGTGAGACGCGACTCTCGGCGTACACGCTCGACGGCCGGACGGTCCCCTCGTGTGAGGCGTGTGGATACGCGGGGATCTCTGTGAGACTGCGGGATTGACGGCGGGCGAGTTCCGGCGTCTCGTTATGATCGGCGATCCGTCGGCGATCCGTCCCGGCGATGGGAGAGCCGTTCGCCGACGAGGGGTGGAACCGGAGTCCGACAGTACGCGCAGTACCACGATCGGCCTGTCGCGGTCGATTCGCGGTGGAGGTCGTCGACGGCACCGAGCGACGCGCCACAGCCACCACAGGTGTAGGTGGACATGCCATGTCTTCGACCCGCAGGTACTCAATTTCATCGCCGGACGGAGCTGGTTCGCGATGTCGAGCGGGCGAAGACGACAGCACATATACCTCGACGCCTCGAACAGCGACGCGATGGGACGTCGGCCGACGAAACTCGAAAACGCCACGCTGCTCGGAGTCGGCGGGATCGGCTACGGCGCGTTGCTGTTCGTGTGGTTTTCGCTTCCCTCGTATCTCGGTCCGATCATCGACGCACTCGGGTTGAGCGGGACGCAGGCGGGTGTTCTGGCGGGCGCGATTCCCCTGACGTACATCCCGCTCGGGTTGGCGAGCGGACTCGTCATCGACCGGATCGGGGCGCGTACCGGGATCGGCCTCGGAATCGCGCTCGCGGGGATCGGACAGCTCGGCCGGGCCGGAGCGCCGGATTTCCCGACCATGCTCGCGCTGACGCTCGTGATGGGCGTCGGCGCGACCGGCCTCACCTTCGGCCTGCCCAAACTCGCCGCGGAGCTGTATCCCGCCGACCTGGTCGGACGGGCGGCGTCCGTGTATCTCGTCGCCTCTTATGCCGGGAGTGCGAGCGCGTTCGCGCTGGGACGGCCCCTGATCGGTCCGGCGATCGGAGGCTGGCGACCGCTGTTTTTCGCGAGCGGGATCGCGACGATCGGACTCGCGGCTGTCTGGACGGTTCTGTCCTGGTACGTCCCGCCGGGCGACCACGCTGACGACGGTGAACCGGGATCGTTTACTCTCGCGTCGCTGCTCGGCGATCTCAGGGCCGTGTTCGGACACCGCGACCTTCGGCTATTGGTCGTCCTCGGAACGGCGTATCTGTTCGTCATGCACGGGCTTCAGGGATGGCTCGTCACACTTTTCGAGGCCCGCGGCGTCGCCCCGGGACTCGCAGGGGGCGTCACCGCCGTGCTGATCGTCGGGCAGGTCGTCGGTGTCCTCGCCGTCCCGACACTCGCCGAGCGGTTCGATCGGACCCGGGAAACGCTCATCGGGTGCGGCATCCTCGGTTCGGTCGGGATCGTCGGTCTCTTCTCCGAGCCGGCTGCCGCGCTGTTACTCGCGATCCCGGTCGTCATTATCGGTATCGGCATGGGTGG
>CAYQWI010000102.1:0-6555 GCA_964421165.1 uncultured Natronomonas sp. | reverse complement strand
TGGTTCGTACGTACCCATAGTTATTGACAGTTTCAGGAGTGACAACCGTATTTAAACTCGTCACCCCCCCGAGATCGGCCAGTGAGCCTTCACGAGAACAAACCGCGTTGACGGCCTCGAACGCGATCGCACCGACCCGAATCGGAACACGCCCGTCGGGGACGCTGTGAGAGACTGACTCCCGTAACATTTAGGCGGAACGTCCGAGAAGGCGTAGAAGTGAATCTTCTCACCGATCCAACGAAACGACGCTGGCTCGCGTGGGGCGCGCTCGCGACGGTCTTTCTTTTGGTCAATCTCCACCGACTGTCGACTGCGGTCCTCTCGGAGCGGCTGACGGCTGGCTTCGGGCTGTCGGCCGCGCAGCTGGGAACGCTCCACGCGTCGTTTTTCTTCGTGTACGCGATCGTCCAGATCCCGACGGGCGTCCTCGTCGACCGCGTCGGCCCGCGGTACGTCGGTTCGATCGGCGCGGTCGTGCTCAGTCTGGGTGCGATCGCGTTCTCGCTGAGCGACGGGTATCTCACGGCGGTGCTCTCGAGAACCCTCATCGGACTGGGGAGCGGGGTCATCTTCGTCTCCATCTTGCGGTTCTGTGCGAACTGGTACCGGGTCGACGAGTTCGCGACCATGACCGGTATGACCGCCGGTACCGTCGCCGGCCTCGGTGCCATCCTCGCGACGACCCCGCTCGCCGTGGTCGTCGAGTCGCTGGGCTGGCGGCCGACCATCTCCGGCCTCGGCGTCGTCGGATTCGTCGCCGGCGTTGCAGTGTACGGCCTCGTTCGAAACTCCCCAAGCGACGCCGGACTGGAGCCGATCGATGAGGTTCCCGAGCACTCGTCGGTGACGCTCGCCGAAACGGGGGCGTACCTCCGGCAACTCGTGGGCGACCTCGATCAGTGGCTTCTCTCGACGATATTCTTCGCCGGCATGGGAACGTTCCTGACGCTCGTCGGGGTCTGGGGGATCCCGTTTCTGGTCGCCGTCTACGGAGTGTCGGTGACGACGGCGTCCTACTACACGCTGCTCGGGTCCGTCGGAATTCTGGTCGGCCCGATGACGATCGGCTGGGTGTCCGACAGGTTGGGCCGACGGTTCCTTCCCATGGCGATCGGACTGGGGCTGTACGTCGTGACGCTGAGTATCGTTCCGATCTTCGGGCGTCCGCCCCTGGTCGTGGTCGCCGGAAGCTACTTCTTGATCGGGTTTCTCGTCGGGTCGTCGGTGCTCGCGCTCTCGGTCGTCAAGGAGCGGTACCCGGCGGATGCCAGCGGCGTCGCGACGGCGACGGTCAACACCGCCGGCTTCGTCGGGGCGACGCTTCTTCCCATCGTGATGGGCATCGCGCTGGACGCGTATCGAACCGACGACGTCGTCGGTGGCACCGTCGTCTACACCGAGTTCGGGTACCGGATCGCCTTCGCGATCACCACCGTCACGGTGGCGGTTGCGTTCCTCTGCTCGCTGTGGTTGCTCCGTCGAGATCGAACGCACCGGGGCGAGTGATCGACGCGTCGCGCTTCGATTATAGAGGACGTGTGTACTGAGACAGAGTCACACGCAAACAGAGCGGCGTGTGATGACGGACGGTCGCCGCGAGTCCGTTCGCGTTCCGACTACGCCTCGTCGAACAGTTCCTCGCCCTCGAACATGTGCTCCTCGACGGCGTCAAGATCCAGGGTGACGCCGAGTCCCGGCTCCTCCGGGATCTCGATGTAACCGTTCTCGATGAGGTCGTCCTCTTCGACTAAGTCCTCCCACCAGCCGAGTTCGTAGGAGTGGTACTCGACGGCGAGCGAGTTGGGGACGGCGGCACCGACGTGTGCGGAGCCCATCGTCCCGATCGGCGAGGAGACGTTGTGCATCGCGATCGGAACGTAATAGAGATCCGCGAGATTAGCGATCTTGACCGATTCGCGGAGCCCGCCCACCTTCGGCACATCGGGTGTAATGATGTCGACTGCGCCGTCTTCGAGAAGCGTCCGAGCACCGTGCGTCCGGTAGATGTTCTCCCCGGCCGCGATCGGCGCTGCCGTCGAATGGGTGACGTCGGCCTGAACGTCGTGGTTCTCCGGAGGAACCGGATCCTCGAGCCACCACACGTCGTACGGTTCGACCCGCTCTGCGAGTCGCTTGGCGCTGCCGGCGGTGAACGACCAGTGACAATCGAACGCCGCGTCGGCCTTCTCGCCGACGCGCTCGGTAACGCGCTGGACGATCTCCGCTTTGTGTTCGATCTCTGGCGCGCGAAGGTGTCTGTTCGCCCGATCTTTCTCGTGACCGGAGGGGACGTCGAGATCGAATTTCAGCGCGTCGAAACCCAGTTCGTCGACGACGCGCTCGGCCTCGTCGGCGCACGCGACAGGATCGGCTTCGTCTTCGGTGTGACAATCGCAGTAGGTGCGAACCTCGTCGCGGTACTTCCCGCCGAGCAGCTGATAGGCGGGGATATCGAGGAGTTTCCCCGCGACGTCGTGGAGTGCGATATCGATCCCCGCGATCGCCTCGATGGTCTTGCCCCCGATGGAGCCCTCCCCGGACATCTTCTGGACCATGTGCTCGTAGAGCCGATCGATATCGAGGGGGTTCTCGCCGACGAGGAACGGGGTGATTCGCTCGACGATCTCGGGCGTCGCGCCGCCCCAGTACGCCTCGCCGGTTCCGGTGATGCCCGCGTCCGTATACACGCGGACGAGGATCCACGGATAGTTACCGTCGACGATGACGGTCTGTACGTCCGTGATCTCCGCATCGCGAATTTGGCCGCGATCGGCTTCGAGCCCCATCGTCTCAGATGAGAGGTCTCGCATGGTGTATTTCGCGTTCGGGTCGCTGAGATGCTCGTAGTTCATGCAGTATCGAGAGGCAACCCGCCGAGGGAATAAAATTATCTGTCGTTTTTATTCGGTGTGGACACTCCCGGCTCAGCTGTCGAGTTCGGCCGAGATATAAAGAAGACGCTCACTCGACTGTGAACACGGACGGTTCTCAACATCGCTATGATCCAAGTCTCCGACGAGTTACGCGACGTCTGTGTTGGCGCGACAGTCAATCTGTTTGTCTCCGTCGGGAGGACATCCCGGAGACTCAAAGGCGAGGTATACGAGACGAGAGAGCGCGGAGAGAACGGAGACGTCATCGAAATCCGCATCATCGAACAGACGCCGAAGGACTCGGATATCGTCTTTTGGCTCGGCATCGCGGATGAGGCGACGTACCTGTTGCCGCTGGACGCGTACGACGACCGGCTCGTCTACATCGAGTACCGACACAACGGCGCTCGAACGGGACTCAACGTCAAAGATGTCCGAGAGATCGGGGTTCGAGAGACGCCGCCGTGAGTGTCGGTGATCCCGCCGCACCCCTTTTATTCGCACTCGACGTAGGCCAGGGTATGCTCCGCATTCGCGGTTCGGCAGGGGGGACGGCGCTAACCGGGACGCTGTACGAGCCCGGCGAGGAGCCACCGGCGTTTCGCGGCGCACCAGACGACGACGCGCCGTACGTCTGGATCTGCGACGCCTTTTATGAGGTCGAAAGCGGCGGGCAAACGCAGACGGTCGACGGCGAGGAGATACGGATCGCCTTCGAGTCGCCGATGCCACGCGGATTCACCGACAGAGAAAAAGCGATCGAGGCCGCGACTGATCACCTCCGGACGCAGTTCGCCCGACTCGGCGTCCCCGAATCGGACGTTACAGTCGACGTGCTCGAAGCCGTCGACGAGTCGGCGCGTTGAGCCGTCTCACGCGACCAGACCCCACCGCTCATCGTCGTAGCTCCGGTCGCGGTCGGCGTCGAACTGGTGTTCGATCGCGCGCGTGAGCGCGGCCTTCTCCTCGCGGCTGATACGAGCCAGTTCGTCGGCTTTGGCGACCGCGAGCGGCGGGCCGCCTTCGTGTGCGATATCGCGGAGCAACTGCATCGTCAGCGCCTCCCGAAGCTCCGGATCGCGAGTGAACACGGCGGGGGATTCAATTCGATACAGCAGCTCGTTTCGCGGATCGTACACACAGAAGAACGTCACCTCGTAGTCGTCGAGGGCGCGTGTTCGCTCCAGATCGAGGGCGTCGCCGTCGGCCGACAGCGGCCCGTCGACCCCGCATCGGGAGACGAACCAGTTGGTGAACGTGAGCTGATCGGTCAACGGCTCGCCGTCGGCGTCGGTGCGTCGGAGAACACGCTTGAAGAACGCGGCGTCGTCGGCCCACGGTGCGCGTTCGCGCTTTCGAAGCGCTCGCGTGATCGCCTTCGAGCCGCTGTTCTTCACGAACCCGACGATCGGGACTCCCCGTTCGGCGAACGACTCGACGAGTTCGATGTAGTTTCCGATCACGTCGCGCGGCCGCTTTCTCTCGACGAGTAGTTCGGCGAGTTCGGGATGGCGGTCGGCCCACGCGAGCAAACCTTTCGGATAGATCGGGCCGTCGAGCACGAGCAGGTCGTCGACCACGTCGGCCTGAAGTTCGGCGTGAGTCACTTCAGCGAGATACAGAGACAGCGCGTGCACGACGGCCTCCTCGTACCGGCTGACGCGGGGCGCTTGCAGCACCCGACCGCGCGAGTAGCCGCCGTCGAACACCGTCCAGTCGTCCTCCTCGCAGTCGACGGTCGCGTCGTTCGAGTGGACGGTCGCGACGACAGTCCGCGATCGGTGAAGTTCGAGATCGGAGGGGACAGCCGCCATCGCGGCCTGAGCAACGTCGAGGACGAGTCCGTTGGTGAACGTCGTCGGATTGATCGTCCCCGAATCGAGCCCGTGTCGGGTCGGGAACCGCGCCTCCTGAAGCGCGGCGTCTTCGATATCGATCCGACGGCGCCGCACGTCATCGAGCGGTTCGATGACGCGCCGATCGTCCTCGTACAGCGGATCGAGGAACTCCTCGAAGACGGTTTCGGCGAACTCTTCGTGGTCCGCGGCGTCGACGTGCTGGTTGATCCGACCCGCGAGCCGTGCGATCCCGTCGAAGTGGACCGGGTCGAGCGTCATAGTTGGCTTGCGTCGCTTTGCAGTATAAAAGGTCGTGTACGATGTCCCGAACGTTCGAACAGATATTGCCACTATCGATAATGAATAACCTACAGACATAGCGGTACGCCTTTCATGGGGCCCTTCGAACCAGTCCGGTATGGATTACGACAAAGTCGAGGTGCCGTCTGAGGGGTCGAAGATAGAGGTCACGGACGACGAACTCGTCGTTCCGGACGATCCGATCATCCCCATCATCCACGGTGACGGCGTCGGAAGCGACGTGGGACCCGCTGCTCAGAAAGTGCTCGAAGCCGCCGCGAACGCGACCGGGCGAGAGATCAACTGGATGCGGCTGTACGCCGGCGAATCCGCCCGCGAGAAATACGGCGAGAACCTGCCGGACGACACCGTCAACGCGATCAAGGAACACCGCGTCGCGATCAAGGGGCCGCTGACGACGCCGGTCGGTGCCGGATTCCGTTCGCTGAACGTCGGCCTGCGAAAGCTGCTCGATCTGTACGCGAACGTCCGCCCGACGTACCATCTCGACGGCGTTCCGTCGCCGGTCAAAGAGCCAGAGAAGATGGACATGGTCACGTTCCGTGAGAACACGGAGGACGTCTACGCCGGCATCGAGTGGGAAGCCGGTACCGACGAGGTCGAGAAGGTCAAAGCGTTCGTCGAAGACGAGATGGGCGCGACCGATGTCATCCACGATGGCCCGGTCGGCATCGGCGTGAAACCGATCACGGAGTTCGGAACGAAACGGCTGGTTCGGGAAGCCATCGACTACGCCCTCGAGAACGACCGCGATTCGGTCACCCTGGTCCACAAAGGGAACATCATGAAATTCACCGAAGGCCAGTTCCGCGACTGGGGCTACGAGGTCGCAGAGGAGGAATACGGTGACGAGGTCATCACCGAGGACACCCTCTGGGAGGAGCGAGACGGCGAAGCGCCGGAAGACGCCGTCGTGGTCAACGACCGCATCGCCGACAACATGCTCCAGCAGATCCTCACCCGGACCGACGAGTACGACGTCGTCGCGACGATGAACCTGAACGGGGACTACATGTCCGACGCCTGTGGTGCCCAGATCGGTGGCCTCGGCATCGCACCCGGTGGCAACTTCGGTGAGGGCCTGATGCTCGCCGAGCCCGTCCACGGCTCCGCACCAAAGTACGAGGGTCAGGACAAGGTCAACCCGACCGCCATGATCCTCTCCGGTCGCATGATGCTCGAGTACATGGGCTGGAACGACGCCGCCGACCTCGTCCGCGACGCCGTCGAGGAGACGATCTCCTCCGGCAAGGTCACCTACGACCTCGAACGGCAGCTCGACGACGCCGAGAAGCTCGCCACCAGCGAGTTCGCCGAGGCCGTCGTCGAGAACATCGAAACGCTCGCGTAATCGCAGCTTCCGTTTTTTATTCAGCGTTGTGACACAGCAGTACGCTTACGGGAGATCCAGAGAAGCGTCTGTATGATAGCAGAATTCAAAAAGGGACAGTCGTCGACTTACTCGGCCCAGTCGGGATCCGTCCGGGGCGGCGAGAAGATGTCGATACCGCGCATCTCCA
>CAYQWI010000101.1:5023-6559 GCA_964421165.1 uncultured Natronomonas sp. | reverse complement strand
ATCAATATGTGGGTCATCGAGGAAGACGCCGATCTCGACAACGCGGCCGATTACGCAAGTTACGATCGGGAAGCCGTCCTCATCCACGCTCACGGATGTGGCGACCGGGAACCGCGCGATATTCAGCTCCCGCCACCGGAGTACACTCCCGACCTCGATTCACACGAACGTGACCGAATCGAGCGCGAGGACGATCTCACGTACATCGAGGTTATACCGCATCGAGCGATCGGGGAAGACATTATGGAGTGACCGGAGAATGTGTCGCCAGAGCGATTCGATACCGAAAAGCCAGTCACCGACTGTCGTGAGCCGTCGCGGCGTCGGGTGACGACTTGGCAGTCACCGGTCGCGTCAGATTCCGGCCGAACTCATCGAACTGGACGAGATCGTCGGGGAGTTTTCGATCCAGTATCCGACTCTCTCGGCGATCTACTAACGCCCCGGGGGATTCGGCGACGGATTCCCAGCCGGGTTTGACTTTCACGCTCTTCGCCGGCGATCCGACCGCGACGTGGTGAGCCGGTAGGTCCCCTCGAACCATCGCAGCGGTTCCAACCATCGAGTTCTCTCCGATCCGACAGCCGGCGTTCACCATCGAATCGTAGCCTAATCGAACGTCGTCATCGAGGATCGTCCGGTACGTGGTCACGTCAGTCTGGTCGACGATGTCGTGGCCGTGCGTGTGGATGTGGGCACGGTCGGCGACGGAGACTCGATCGCCGATGACCAACTCGCCGCGGTCGTCGAGGAGAACGTCGTTGTGTACGACGACGTTGTCCCCCATCACGATGTTGTGACCGCACTGGATTTTTATGCCACCGAAGAGTCGAAGCCCGTCCCCCGCTTCGGCGAACAGATGCTTCGCCAGCATCTGTCGGAACGGGAGCGCGAAGGCGACGTTATTCGCGAGCGGGGATTGGTCGAAGCCACGCCACAGATACTGGAGGCACTTGGTCTCACGTAGTGTTTCCAGGTCCTGCTCTGCCCAGCGCTCGGATTCGACGAGGGCGTTTCGGGGGTCGTAACTCCGAACCCGAGCCATAGCTAGCGGCGGAAGCGATTCCCCGGCGCGGTATCTCTCGAAGAGTCTGCGATCACCGAAAAGATCCGCGAGTAGCTCACCGACGACGAGCTCGGTGTCCGCACTCCCGGCGAGGCGACGATCGACGTACTCGATTGCGTCGTCGATGGCGTCTTCGGCCTCCCGTGGGAGGTCGAGGTGGCGTTTAGTCATGGATCGATCCCGGGAACCGCGTTGTGGTCTGCGTTATCTTGTCCCATTACAATAGACGTATGAATCGATGTATAAAGAGTTATTGAACAAATGACCTTATATTGTAATACTACTAGAACACATGACTGGTTATGAGTCCCCGATGTGTCCGTATCGAAAATCGCCTGAGGAATTGCTGGTGAACTACCCCTGCCTACTCGCCGCCTTCGGCGGCTCCTTGAGGACGGGGACTTAGCCTGCAAGAGTTAAACCCGTCCGATTCCTCCGGACGACAGACGACGGAAGGCTTATTGGACGAA
>CAYQWI010000101.1:0-4923 GCA_964421165.1 uncultured Natronomonas sp. | reverse complement strand
GTTAAACCCGTCCGATTCCTCCGGACGACAGACGACGGAAGGCTTATTGGACGAATTCTGGTATGAGGTATCATGGAGTACGACGCCGGATACGAGACGGACACGCTGTCAGAAGATATCAGCGCGCGATTTATCCCCAACGTGAACGGGCTGCGGATGCACGTCCTGGAAGCGGGCGTCGATCAGGACAGGCCGTGTGTGGTGCTATTGCACGGCTTTCCGGAAATGGCGTATAGCTGGCGGAAAGTTATGGTGCCGCTGGCGGAGGCGGGCTACCACGTCATCGCCCCGGATCAACGCGGATTCGGCCGCACGACCGGGTGGGACGGATCCTACGACGGCGATCTCGCCTCGTTCCGCATGGTAAACCGGGTCCGGGACATCCTCGGTCTCGTCGACGCCGTGGGTCGAGAGTCCGTCGACGCGGTGATCGGACACGATGCGGGCTCTCTCGTCGCCGGGTGGTGTGCGCTGCTCCGGCCCGACGTGTTTCGATCGGCGGTGATGATGAGCGCGCCGTTCGGCGGAGCGCCCGCGCTATCGTCCGATGACAAAACGGATATCGAAGAGGTGAACGAGGAGCTCGGACGACTCCCACAGCCTCGCAAGCACTATCAGTGGTATTACTCGACGCGAACGGCCAACCACGACATGCTGCACTGTCCGCAGGGCGTTCACGATTTCCTGCGAGCGTACTATCACTACAAAAGCGGCGACTGGGAGAGGAATAAGCCGCAACCGTTGGAGGGGTGGAGCGCCGACGAACTCGCGAAACTGCCGACGTACTACGTCATGGATCGCCACAAAGGGATGGCTGAAACGGTAGCCCCGTATATGCCCTCCGAGGAACAGATTCACTCGTGTCAGTGGCTTCCCGAGGAAGAGCTCCGCGTCTACAGCTCCGAATACGAACGAACGGGCTTTCAGGGCGGCCTTCAGTGGTACAGGACCAGCACTGATCCCCGGTATCAACGCGACCTCCAGGTGTTCTCCGATCGGACGATCGACGTGCCGTCGGCGTTCATCGCGGGCCGGCGCGACTGGGGCGTCCACCAGATGCCCGGCGTCTTCGAGCGAATGCAGGAGACGGTCTGTACCGACATGCGCCGCTGTACCCTCGTCGACGGCGCCGGCCATTGGGTGCAACAGGAAGCACCGGAACGCGTCACCGAGCTTCTCTGCGAGTTTTTGGACGACGATCGATAATCCACGCGGAGTCACCTAACCTGATAGGGATTATCGTAGAAGTTCATACTGTTCCTGTGAAGAACTGAGAGACGGTGGCGAGGGGCAGGCTTCGAAACCGCTGGGTGGCTACGATAACCCCTATGAGAGGGGCGACTTGAACTCGCGTGAACCCGCGTTCAGGATCGACGGCGGCTGTCGGGAGCCAGCGCGTCGTCGTACACCCGTACGAACAGGTCCTCGAGTTCGTCTCTGGTCGGCTTTCGCGGATTGTTGTCCGGCGACCCCGAGTCAAACGCGTCCTGTGTCATCTGGGGAACGACATCGAGATATTCCTCACGAGACGGAATCTCGCCGAACTCGTCGAGATACGCCGTAAGGGAGATATCTTCACAGAGTTGCTCGACACCGTCACCGGCTTTGCGCGCGGCGACGCGATCGGGTTCGTCCCCGTCAGCGACGCCGAGAATGCGAGCCACTTCCGCGTACTTTCCCGGAGCCGCCATCTGGTTGAACTCGACGACGTACGGGAGGATGAGCCCGTTCGCGAGCCCGTGCGGGACGTGGAGCTGAGCGCCCAGCGGGCGGGCCATCCCGTGAATGAGCGCGACCGATGAGTTACCGAACGCCTTCCCGGCCTGGAACTGTCCGATCAGCATCTCCGTTCGAGCCTCGATATCGTCCCCGTTCGACCACGCGACCGGGAGCGCGTCCACGATCCGGTTCATCGCGTCGCGGGCGTACTCGTCGGTGACGCTGTAGCTTTTGACGGAGGTGAACGCTTCGATCGCGTGCGCGAACGCGTCGATTCCAGTGAAGGCGGTGTGGCTTTTCGGAAGCGATCGGGTCAGTTCCGGGTCCTCGATGGCGACGGTCGGCACGATGTTCTCCGAGACGATAATGAACTTCGTGGACGTCGATTCGTCCGTCAGAACGGCCGTTCGCGTCGTCTCGCTTCCGGTCCCCGCGGTCGTGTTGACGGCGAGTATCGGTGGCGCGGGGTTCGGAACGCCCTCGTAGCCCGCTTTGTCGACGCCGAAGCTCCGGATGTCGCCGTCGTTGGTCGCGAGGATTCCGACCGATTTCCCCACGTCGATGGAGGAGCCGCCGCCGAGCGTGACGATGACGTCGCAGTCCTCCTCTTCCCAGACTGCGAAGGCGGCCTCGACGTTTTCGACCGTCGGATCGGGTCGTACGTCGGTGACCACGGCCGTCTCGACGCCGCTGGATTCGAGATTTTCGACGATCCGCTCGCCGTGAATGTCGTAGATGACCTCGGAAGCGATGAGTAACGCCTTTTCGCCGTAGCGGTCGGCGTACTCGCCGACCTGTTCGCTCGCATCGATCCCGAACAGCGTTTTCCCCGGTGAAACGACGGTCCGCGTTCCCTGCGTCGGCACTGGCTCTGACATACCCTCACCCATGGTGGGTACGTTCAAAAACATTTGTCACTCGCCGACCGACCGGTCGCCGAGCGTTATCCACCGGTGACCGGTGGCGTGATCGAGAGCCGGTCGCTGCCGCTTAGTTCGGTTCCCGCGCCATCGAAGTGCGTCACGTTAGTTCCGTTCCGCAGAACGGTGAGGCTCCGAGCGATCTCGCCGTCCCCGGTCAGAAGCGTCCCTGCAAGCTCCGGATAGTCGTTTTCCAATGCGGCGAGCGCGTCCCGGACGGTCGCCCCCGATTCGAACTCGCGCGTCGTACTCCGCGTTCCGACGGCCTCGCGCACCATCGCGAAAAAGCGGAGCTCGACTTCCATCACTCGGAGACGGCCGTCGCTACGTCTTCGATACCCAGCCGCTCGACGACCTCCGTCGTCGGATGGCCGTTATCGTTCCAGCCCCGGAACTCGTAGTACGAATCCAACATCGCGTCGAGTTCTTCGGGGGGACAGTACATCCCCTCCGAGGGGCCGTCCGGAATCGGTTCGTGCATGACGCGGTGTGGAAGGGTATCCGTCTCGCGATTCGCGACGCCTCTGGCGGCGTTAATGAGGCGTTCGAGGTTGTACACCCGTTCGCCGATCTCCTCGACGTCGTCGACCGAGAGATCCCAGCCCGTCGCGAGGGTGATCGCCTCCGCATAGCGCTCGTTGATCCGCGGTCCCCAGCCGCCCTCGCTGACGAACCGACACTGCGTCAGCGAATCGCCCAACGCGGTGAAATGTTGGCTCCGGGCGGCGAATTCGGGAGTCCCCTCCGTCGTCTCGTCGTGATGTCCGTCGTACTGGAGCGTGGGCCGGGTGTCGTGGTGTGAGCCGCCCCGCGTCCCCGTCGCGTATCCGATGCTCATCCCCTTGAGTCCGCGGGCTGAGTGGGCCGCGAATTCGAGGCCTTTCGCCCCGTAGAGATATTGATCTGCATCGTCGCCGAGCGTTTCCGCGAGCCGGAACGATCCCTCGGCGAGTTCGTCACCGAAGCCGTCCCGGTGTGCCGTCTGTCGGGCGAGTTCGACGAGCCCGTCGGCGTCACCGAACTCGAGGTGTGCCGAAACGCTCTCGTCCAGGAGCCCCTTCTCGTAGCACTCGCGGGCGAACGCGACCGTGACGCCCCACGAGATCGTATCCATCCCGAGCCGATCGCACAGGTCGTTCGCCGTGATGACGCGTTCGATGTCGTAGACTTCCTGCATCGTCGCCGTGCCGAAAAGCGACTCGAACTCCGGGATCTTCGCCTCCGTGATCCCCTCCGATTCGACCGAGACGTGCTTGCCGCACTTGACCGCGCAGTTCGCGCAGGTTGTGTCCTCGGTGACGTACTCGGCCTTCAACGTCTCGCCACTGACGGCCTCGGCGTCGGCGGGGTCGGCCTGTTCGCGCTGAATGTTTCGGTGGCCGAGTTTTCCCATCTCGTTGATCGGGTTGACGAGTCCCGACGTTCCGTACTCCTGAAGCATCTCGGTGTCCTCCATCAACCGACCCATCTGTTGGACGGCCCGCCCCTGGAGATCGCCGTGGGGTTCGGGCTGGAACGTACCCTCTTGGACGGCGATCGCTTTGACGTTCTTCGAACCGAGCACGGCACCGGATCCGCCGCGACCGGCGACACCCTCCCGGATCTTCGATTCGTGAAGCACGCAGGCGTATCGAACCAGGTTCTCCCCGGCCGGGCCGTTGGCGAGAACGTGGGTATCGTAGCCGATCCCCTCGCGTTCCCGAACGTCCTGACACGTTTCGTACGTTCCCAGCCCTTCGAGATCAGTCGCCGATTTGATCTCGGCTCCGTCTTCGGTAACGAGGACGTAGGAGGTCTCGTCCGCCGAGCCGTGAAGGACGACCACCTCGAAGCCGGTCGTTTTCAGGGCTCGGGGCAGCGTCCCGCCGAACGTCGAATCGAAGAACCCGTTCGTCATCGGGCTTATAAATCCCAACACCCCACGGGATGTCGACTGGAACGGCGTCGCGTTCATCGGCCCGACCGCCATCGCCACCACGTTCTCGGGGTCGAACGGATCGGCGTCCGCCGGCACGTGTTCGGCAACCTGTTTGGCGACGAACCCGTTTCCGCCGAGGAATCGTCGTGCGTCTCTGGGCGAAATCTCCTCGATTTCCGTCTCGCCGGTGTCGAGGTGGACGTGGAGTATCTCTCCGCCGTACACCGAAGGGAGTGTCTCGGACATTCGTGTCTAACAGTTACAGAGAGATGGCGTATTAATGTACAGGGACGAACGGTACGAGATGCCCCATGATTCGGCTCGCCTCGAGCGTCGAATCCCCCGAGAGCCGTTGATATGACCTAC
>CAYQWI010000100.1:6197-6575 GCA_964421165.1 uncultured Natronomonas sp. | reverse complement strand
GGATGGGCCCTGCCGGATTCGAACCAGCGACCACTCGGTGTCCCATTCCGCCGCCCGAAAGCGGCCGGAACTATGAGCCGAGCGCTCTTACCACTGAGCTAAGGGCCCTCCGTTTTTTCGTACCCACCCGGTCCTCTTTAGAGTAGCGGAACGCGAAGCGATCCAGTCGCGAAATACAGGTGGCGTTCCCCGCACCGGTCGATATCGCTCGGGCGCGTGGACTCGCTCGTGAACGCGTCACGACGACAGAAAACTCGGTTTCGACGGTTAGGCCGCGCGTCGTTCTTTCGCCTTCGGGCGGAGATTCTTGTAGCCGCACTTGCGGCAGCTGTCTGCACGTTTCGGGTTTCGGGCGTTACAGCGCATACAGATCATCTT
>CAYQWI010000100.1:0-6187 GCA_964421165.1 uncultured Natronomonas sp. | reverse complement strand
GCTCTTCTGCCTCCTCGAAGCTAGCCATATGCGAGGTGAGACGGTCCGAGCGGATAAAACTACCCGTTCTGCGTCGGAAAACGCTTGATAAATTCGCCACGGGACGAACAAAGCCTTTAGTCTGGACCGTTTACGGACGGTAAATGGTACTCGACGATTTGGGCAGTTCCCTCAGGGGAACGCTCGACAAACTACAGGGGAAGACGACCCTCAGCGAATCGGATGTCGAGGAGATCGTCAAGGAGATCCAGCGCTCGCTGCTCTCCGCCGACGTCGACGTGTCGCTCGTTATGGATCTCTCGGATTCGATTCGAGAGCGCGCGCTGAGTGAAGAGCCCCCCGCGGGAACGACGGCCCGCGATCACGTTCTCAAGATCGTCTACGAGGAGATGGTCGCGCTGGTCGGCGACTCGACCGATCTGCCGCTCGAAGAGCAGACGATCGTCCTCGCCGGGCTGCAGGGATCCGGGAAAACGACGACCGCGGCGAAGATGGCGTGGTGGTTCTCGAAGAAGGGGCTCCGCCCTGCGGTGATCCAGACCGATACGTTCCGACCGGGGGCCTACGAACAGGCCAAAGAGATGTGTGCGCGAGCCGAGGTCGACTTCTACGGCGATCCCGACAACGACGATCCGGTCGACATCGCACGGAAGGGGCTCGAAGCGACCGCAGACGCGGACGTTCATATCGTCGATACGGCCGGTCGACACGCGCTGGAAGACGATCTCATCGACGAACTCGAAGCGATCGAGACGGCCGTCGATCCCGACCGGAACCTGCTCGTGCTCGACGCCGCGATCGGACAGGGGGCGAAGGATCAAGCCGACCGATTCCACGGCGCGGTCGGGATCGACGGCGTCGTCATCACGAAGCTCGACGGGACGGCGAAAGGCGGCGGTGCCCTCGCGGCCGTCGATCAGACGAACTCATCGATCGCCTTCCTCGGAACCGGCGAAGAAGTGGCCGACATCGAGCGGTTCGAACCCTCGGGATTCATCTCTCGACTCCTCGGAATGGGAGATCTCAAACAGCTCTCCGAGCGCGTCGAGCGCGCGATGGCCGAAACCCAGGCCGAGGAGGATTGGGACCCCGAGGACCTGATGAAAGGGGAGTTCACGCTGAAGGATATGCGGAACCAGATGAACGCGATGAACCGGATGGGCCCGCTCGATCAGGTACTCGATATGATCCCCGGGTTGGGCGGCGGGATCAAAGACCAACTGCCGGACGACGCGATGGATATGACCCAGGATCGACTCAGAGATTTCGAGGTCATCATGGACTCGATGACCGAGGCCGAACTGGAAAACCCCCGCGCCATCGGCCAGAGCCAGATCGAACGCATCGCCCGCGGCTCCGGCAAAGACGAAGAGACGGTTCGGGAACTCCTCGAACAGCACAAGATGATGAGCCGGATGATGAAGCAGTTCCAGGGGATGGGCGACGGCGACATGCAGCGGATGATGAAACAGATGCAAGGCGGCGGGGGCGGTGGCCTCGGTGGGATGGGTCCGTTCGGGGACTGAGGATGAGTCCGTTCGAGGATTACGGGACCCGTACCGGTAGGGTGCGAAGAATTCTCTTCCAGCCACTGTGAGTTGTCAGACGTTTTTTTCTAGGTTCCAAACCATTATATCTATCGGCCGATATTCTATAGATATCTGATGTCGACCGAGAACGCGACCGTCATGGCTGTCGACGATGAACACGCTCTTCTCGAAGTGTACGAGATGTGGTTCGGCGACGGCTACACGGTGAAAACGGCAGACAGCGCGTCAGCGGCGCTATCGGCGTTTGACGAGAGCGTCGACATCGTACTGTTGGACCGTCGAATGCCCGGGACGTCCGGGGACGAAGTACTCAGACAGCTCCGCGAAGACGGCCACGACTGTCCGGTCGTGATGGTGACGGCAGCCGAACCCGACGAGGACGCGATCGAACTGTCCTTCGACGAGTACGTCGTCAAACCGCTCGACAGAACCGAACTTCTCGATGTCGTCGAACAGACGCTGCTTCGGGCGGACGACGAAACCGCGAACGACGTGCTCGACGCGCTCGGTGACGAGAAGACGAGACGCTGCTGTCGTGTGCTCAACGAGAAGCCACGGAGTGCACGAGAGATCGCGGAGATAACCGGATATTCGCTCCCGACGGTGTATCGGCGGCTCAACGCGCTCCGGCAGGCCGGTATCATCGACAGCCGGACGACGATCGATCCGGACGGCGACCACTACGAGACGTTCACGACGGTCACCGAGCGGGTTACGATCGATCTAGATGGCTTTACCGTCAAGCGAGAACAGATCGAAGGACAGGAAGCCTGACTGGGATTCTCGTAGCCAACTGGGGATTCCGAATTCCGCTCGGCGGCGGCGTTTCCCGTTTCTCCGATTGGAGCCTGTGGCCTCCTGCGATACTCACTATGAGACGCCGGGAGCGGCTTCCGTTGCACTACCGTCCGAGCCGTTCCTACCCCTTTTTAGTCCCGGAGTTCGTGCCTCCGAACACGCATGGTTGTCGGAGATATTGCGACCGGAACGGAGGTACTGGTGATCGGCGGCGGCCCCGGCGGCTACGTCGCCGCGATCCGAGGCGGCCAACTCGGACTCGACGTGACGCTCGTCGAAGCGGACGCCTACGGGGGGACCTGTCTCAACGAGGGCTGTATCCCTTCGAAAGCGCTCATTCACGCGAGCGATCTGGCCTACGAGGTCGAACACGCCGAGGAGATGGGGATTCACGCCCGGGCGGACGTCGACGTCCAGGGGCTCGTCGGCTGGAAAGACGGTGTCGTCGACCAGCTGACGGGCGGGGTCGAACAGCTCTGTAAGGCCAACGGCGTCAATCTCGTTCCCGGACGCGCGGAGTTCATCGACAGTCACACCGCCCGCGTCGCTCACGGCGGCGAGGGACAGGGAAGCGAATCGATCGAGTTCGAACACGCCGTCGTCGCGACGGGCAGCCGGCCGATCGAACTGCCTGGGTTTTCGTTCGATGGCGACCGAATCCTCTCCTCCAGCGACGTGCTTTCTCTCGATTCGCTCCCCGAGACGATGCTCGTCGTCGGGGGCGGCTACATCGGGATGGAGCTGTCGACGATGCTCGCGAAGCTGGGCTGCGACGTGACGGTCGTCGAGATGCTCGACGACATCCTCCCCGGATACGACGAAGACGTCACCCGAACCGTCCGAGAGCGAGCCGAGGAACTCGGTATCGAGTTCAGCTTCGGCGAGGCTGCCCAGGGATGGGAAGACACCGGGAACGGCGCACGGGTCACGACAGAGAACGAAGACGGAGAAACGACCGAGTACACTGCCGAGAACGTTCTCGTCGCCGTCGGTCGACAGCCGGTCACCGACACCTGCAACGTCGAGGCGGCCGGTCTCGAACCGAACGAAAACGGCGTCCTCGAGACGGACGATGCGGCCCGAACGGACGTCGAACACATCTTCGCCGTCGGGGACGTCGCCGGCGAGCCGATGTTGGCACACAAAGCCTATCGCGAGGGTCACGTCGCCGCCGAAGTCATCGCGGGCGAGCCGACCAGACTCGATTATCAGGCGGTTCCAGCGGCGGTGTTCACCGACCCGGAGATCGGAACGGTCGGCCTCACGGAGTCGGAAGCCGAAGCCGAAGGGTTCGATCCGGTTGTCGGCGAGATGCCGATGGCGGCCTCCGGGCGCGCGCTCACGGTGGGTGAGGACGAGGGCTTCGTCCGCGTCGTCGCCGACGCCGAGACGGAGTTCGTCCTCGGCGCCCAGATCGTCGCTCCGGAGGCCTCCGAACTCATCGCCGAGGTCGGCCTCGCGATCGAGATGGGCGCGCGACTCGAAGACATCGCCGCGACCATTCACACTCACCCGACCCTGTCGGAAGCCGTCGGTGAGGCGGCGGCGAACGCCCGTGGAGCCGCGGTCCACACCCTAAACCGCTGAACAGGTATATGCGGGCATTCCGGTTGGCGTACGATGGCACCGAGTTTCGAGGGTTTCAGCGCCAGCCGCACGGCCAGACGGTCGAAGATCGGCTGTTCGACGCGCTCCGAGCGCTCGGAATCGACGTTTCTAACGGATCGCCGAACGGCTACGCGGCAGCGGGACGGACGGACGCCGGGGTCTCCGCGCGTGCACAGACGGTCGCCTTCGAGACGCCCGAGTGGCTCTCCCCCCGCGCGCTCAACAGTGAGCTTCCGGAATCGATTCGCGCGTGGGCAAGTCGGGATGTCGCTCCGGACTTCCACGCGACCAACGATGCCACAGAGCGCGTCTACCGATATTTTTTGTACGCTTCCGATATTGACGACGAACGTGCCGAGAGCGCCTGTCGACGACTCTCCGGGGAAAACGATTTTCACAACTTCACGCCCGATACGACGGGGACGGAACGGGATCTGGCAGCGTCTGTCAATCGCGATGGGGCGTTTCTCGTAATCGACTGCCAGGCTGGCGGATTCGCGCGACAGCTCGTCCGTCGGATCGTTTCGGTCGTCGAGTCGGTCGGTCGCGGCGTTCACACGCCGGCGTTCGTCGATCGGGCGCTCGGTTCCGAGCCGCTTTCTGGTCCCGACGGAATCGCCCCCGCCGACCCGGAGCCGCTCGTCCTCCTCGACGTCGGATATTCGGGGATCGAGTTCACCGTCGACAGCGAAGCGTTCGAGTCGACCCGCAAAATATTCGACTCACGACGTCGCCGCCGGCTCGCGACTGCTCGGGTCGCCGGAGCGTTGACACCTGATCTGCAGTGAACGTCCGCCATCGAGGGGTCATACGGATTGTTGTACCGATGTACCGGCCAGCGCCGACCCGATGCGGGCGCTGCCCGGTATCAGACGACAACAATCCGTATCAGACGACGGGTTTAGGACGGCGCTCCCCGTATCGAGTCGCATGAGTTCGGTACCCGATCGAAGCGACATCGCCGAGGAGTATCTCTGGGATCTAACTGATCTGTTCGATGATGAGGAGTCCTGGGAGAGCGCCTACGAGGAGGCCGAATCGTCCATCGAGGAGTTATCTGAGTACGAGGGTCGGCTCACCGAAAGCGCCGAGACGCTCGCGACGGTGCTCGACCGCAGAGAACAGCTCATGCGGACGGTTTCCAACGTCGCGTCCTACGCTCGGATGCGAAAGGACGAAGACACGACGAACCAGCGGTATCAGGCGCTCACGGCGCGGTCGCAGTCGCTCGCCGCGAGAGCGTCGAGCGCGACGAGCTTTATCGAACCGGAGCTACAGGAGCTCGATCGGGAGACGCTACGGGAGTTCGTCGAGCGAGAGCCCGATCTCGAAGAGTACGAGCAGTACTTCGACGACGTGTTGCGAATGAAACCGCACACTCGATCGTCGGAGATCGAGGCGCTGTTGGCGGATCTGAGCGAAGTCACCGGCGCGTCGGGCGACATCTACAACATGTTGACGAACGCCGATATGGAGTTCCCGTCGGTCGAAGGGCCGGACGGCGAGGAGCGACGGATCACGCTGTCGAACTTTACGAAGCTCCAGAAACACCCGGATCGCGAGTTCCGACAGCGGGTGTACGAGGCGTTTTACGACGAGTGGAGCGAGTACCGAAACAGCGTCGGGAGCGCCTACAAAAACAGCGTCAAAGCCGACGAAAAGCTGGCGGCGGCGCGGAACTACGACTCCGCGCGACAGGCCGCACTCGACGGGCCGAACGTCCCCGTCGAGGTGTACGAAACGCTCGTGGAGACGGTCGAAGCGAACCTCGATGTGTTACACCGACACGCCGAACTGAAACGCGAGGCGCTCGGCGTCGACGAGTTGCAGATGTGGGATCTGTACGCGCCGCTGGCCGAGGGCGAAAGCCCCGAAGTCGAGTACGATCGGGCGTGTGAGTACGTGATCGACGCCGTCGAGCCGCTGGGTGAGGCCTACGCCGACCGGATGGCGGAGGGGCTCGACTCGCGGTGGGTCGACGTCTACGAGACGGCGAACAAACAGTCGGGGGCCTACAGCGGCGGCACCTACGACAGCCAACCGTACATCCTGATGAACTATCAGGACGACATCGCTTCGATGTACACGCTCGCCCACGAGTTGGGTCACTCGATGCACTCGGAGCTATCGAGCGAACAGCAGCCGTACGTCTACTCGGGCTACGAGATCTTCGTCGCCGAAGTCGCCTCGACAGTCAACGAGACGCTGTTGACGCGACACCTGCTGGAAAC
>CAYQWI010000099.1:0-6643 GCA_964421165.1 uncultured Natronomonas sp. | reverse complement strand
TTTTTCGCCGACAAGCAGACCGGCGAGATGATGTCGGTCCTCTCGAACGACGTCAATCGCCTCGAACAGTTTCTCAACGACGGGCTGAACTCGGCGTTTCGGCTGGGCGTGATGGTCGTCGGCATCGGCGGGGTGCTCGTCTACTACAACTGGCAGCTCGCGCTCATCGCCCTGTTGCCCGTACCGCTCATCGCGGGCTTTACGTACCTGTTCATCAAGGTCATTCAGCCGAAATACGCCCGCGTCCGGTCGTCGGTCGGAACGGTCAACTCCCGGCTGGAGAACAACCTCGGCGGTATTCAAGTCATCAAGTCCTCGAACACCGAATCCTACGAGTCCGACCGCGTCGACGACGTGTCGATGGAGTACTTCGACGCGAACTGGGACGCGATCGAGACGCGGATCAAGTTCTTCCCCGGTCTCCGACTCCTCGCCGGGATCGGCTTCGTCGTCACGTTCATCGTCGGCGGGCTGTGGGTGTTCACCGGCACCGCTCCGGGGCCGCTCACCGGGGAGTTAACCGTCGGGACGTTCGTCGTGTTCATCCTCTTCACCCAGCGGTTCATCTGGCCGATGGCCCAGTTCGGTCAGATTATCAATATGTACCAGCGGGCGCACGCCTCCGCCGAGCGCATCTTCGGCCTGATGGACGAGCCCGATCGGCTGCGGACCGATCCCGACGCCGAACCCCTCGATATCCGGGACGGACGCGTCGAGTACGACAACGTGACGTTCGGCTACGACGGCGACGAATCTCCCGTGATCGAACGGATCGATTTTACCGTCGATGGCGGCGACACGCTGGCGCTGGTCGGGCCCACGGGTGCTGGAAAATCGACCGTTTTGAAGCTCCTGTTACGGTTGTACGACGTCGACGAGGGATCGATCCGCATCGACGGCCAAGACCTTCGCGAGGTGACGCTTCGATCGCTCCGCCGACACATCGGCTACGTCGGCCAGGACACGTTCCTCTTTTATGGCACCGTCGAGGAGAACATCACCTACGGCGCGTTCGACGCCGACGAGGACGAGATCGTCGCGGCCGCGAAGGCCGCCGAAGCCCACGAATTCATCGCGAACCTCCCGGACGGCTACGACACGATGGTCGGCGAGCGCGGCGTCAAGCTCTCGGGGGGACAGCGCCAGCGGCTCTCGATCGCCCGCGCCGTGTTGAAAGACCCCGCGATCCTGGTTCTCGACGAGGCGACCTCGGACGTGGACACCGAAACGGAGATGCTGATCCAACGGTCGCTCGATCGGCTCACCGAGGATCGAACCACCTTCGCCATCGCCCACCGTCTCTCGACGATCAAAGACGCCGATACGATCGTCGTCTTGGAGGACGGACGGATCGCAGAACGCGGCGGCCACGACGAACTGCTCGAGAACGGCGACCTCTACGCACATCTGTGGGGCGTTCAGGCTGGCGAAATAGACGAACTCCCCGAGGAGTTCATCGAACGGGCCGCGAAGCGACGGGCACGGACCGAAGCCGACGACGACTGACTGCGTCGGAGGACACCGTCGACCGGCGTTTTCAAGGCGATTCCACCTCAGTATCAGGTATGCTCCGGCTCGCGGTCGCGACGAACGCCGAAACGCTAGCGCGGATCGAAGAGCCGCTCGCAGAGCGCGGCATCGAGGCGAAGTACGTCCCGACGACCGAGCGCGCCCAGCCGCTCTCGGAACCGCTCGCCGAGGAGCGATTCGACGTCGGGTTCGTCTATCCGCCGCGGCTCATGGAAGGCGGCGTCGCCGACACGCTTCTCGACGTTCCGTGGGTGAACGACCGGGAAGCGATCCTCAGAAGTCGGAACAAGGCGGGCGCGATCGCTCGGCTCGAACGCGCTGGGGTGCCGACGCCCGAAAGCGTCTACGTTTCGAATCCCGCGGCCGAGTCCGAGCTTCGGGCCGCCTTCGAACGGTTCGATCCGCCGGTCGTCGTCAAACCGAACTCGGCGACCCGCGGCGTCGGCATCGCGAAGGCACACGATCTGGATTCGTTTCTGGGGATCTGTGAGTATCTCGATATCGTCCACGACTATCGGGCTGCAGACGATCGGTCGTTCCTCGTTCAGGAGTTCCTTCCCGACGCGCGCGATTTCCGAGCGATGATCGTCGACGGCGAGTACGCCGGGGCGGTCGAGAGGCGGCTACCGGAGTCCGATCGGAAAGCCGGGCGCTGGAAACACAACGTCCACCGGGGTGCGGTGGCGACGGGGGTCGAACTCGCTCCCGCGCGCCGCCGGCTCGCGGAGGGAGCCGCCCGCGAGCTCGGTATCGAGTGGCTCGGCGTCGATCTCCTCGTCTCCGGCGACCGCGCAGTCGTCAACGAGACGAACGCGCGTCCGACAGTCGACGAAGCGACGAAGTACGAACCGGGATTTTACGACCGGCTGGCGGCGCTGATCCGACGGACAGCAACCGACTGACTGGAAGCCCTCAGGAGAGATCGATGTTCGCGGAGCTGTCGGTTCGGTCGAAGTCGATCTCGAGGACGCCGTTGTTGAACGACGCCGACGCGGAGTGCTCGTCGACGCGTGCGGGAAGCTCGATTCGCTCCTGGTACTCGCTCGTCGCGGTCGACGCCGAGATGGTGACGTATCGGCCGTCGCATTTGATCCGGAGGTCGTCCTTTTCGACACCCGGGAGGTCCGCGACGACGCGAACCCCGTCGTCGGTTTCGTATACCGAGACGTGTGCGTCGCCGCCGAAGCCGGCGTCCGGCGCGTCGAAGCCGTCCGCCATACCTTCCATCATCCGCTCGATCTCGTTGAAGATGTCGTCGAAGGGGTCGTCGCGGTCGTCACGGCGCATAATACATCCAACGATAGGGTAGAGACCGTCAAAAGCCTTCTGTCGGAGTCAGATGATGTAGGGTTCTCCGAGAACGTTGGACGGCGACGTTATCGTTCGATTGTGAGTTCGTAGGCGGCGTTGATCGCGGTGGCAGCCGCGCTGTAGCAGTCCTCCCAACTCGTATATTCGGATTCGTTGTGGCTCTTTCCGTCCTCGCTGACCGCGAACACCATCCCGGTGTCCATGAGCTCGGTCATATGGACCGCGTCGTGACCGGCGCCGCCGAACAGCTCCAGGCTGTCGAGTTCGAGCGCGTCTGCGGCCCGATTGATGGCGTCGGTGCACTGATCGGAGAAATCGACCGGATCGACGGACATCCGGTCTTCGAACTCCCACTCGACCCCCTCGCGCTCTGCGGCGGCTTCGGCTTCCGCCAAGACGCGTTCTCTGGCCTCTTCAACGATTACCGCGTCCCGGTCCCGGACGCCCCAGGTGAACGTTACCTCGCCGGGGATGATATTGATCGAATTGGGTTGGCTTTCGATATAGCCGACCGTGCCGACAGTTCGCTCGCCGAGCGTCCCCGGAATCCGGCGAATCCCCGTGATCACGTCCGCGGCAGCGACCAGCGCGTCGTTGCGGTGGTGCATCGGCGTCGGTCCCGAGTGGTCGGCCTCGCCGCGGAAGGTGATCGCACCCCACGTGAATCCGACGATGCCGGTAACGATGCCGACGTCGTACCCGCCCTGTTCGAGGTAGGGACCTTGCTCGATGTGGAGTTCGAGATACGCCTCGTAGTCGTGTCGCGGTTCACAGGGCTCTGTGCCCTTGTATCCGATCCGCTCGAGTTCATCCTCCAGAACGACGCCATCCGCGTCCGTCTTGGCGTACTCTTCTTCGAGGTCGTAAACGCCGGCCCAGATCCCGGAGCCCTGCATTGCTGGCTGAAACCGCGATCCCTCCTCGTTGGTCCAGTTGACGATCTCGATCGGGTGAGCCGTTTCGATCCCCTCGTCGTTGAGCGTTCGAATCAGTTCCAGCGCCGCGACGACACCCAACGCCCCGTCGTAAATTCCGCCGTACGGTTGTGAATCCAGATGCGAGCCGACCAACACCGGGTCGGCGCTCGGATCGGTCCCCTCGCGCCGCCCGAACATGTTTCCGAACTCGTCGATTCGGACGGCCAACCCCTCCTCATTCATCTGCTCGCGGAACCACTCCCGGACTCGCAGATCCTCGTCCGAGAGGGCGAGCCGGTGGAGCCCGCCGCCCTCGGTGGCACCGAACTCGGCTTGCTCTTTCATCGTCGACACGAATCGGTCTCTGTCAGGTGAAAGCGTCACACGACTAGATCCCACGCGCACGAAGCTTATCTCTTTGCGTGTCCGTGAGAAAGCTCACGAACAGACCGTTCACCTCGAACGGTTCGTAGCGATGAAACGGCTCTCGCGGACTTAAAATCCGATACCCATCGTGTCGTTCGTCAGTTCGATCGACTCGGTGGCGTCGGCAGTCCCCAACACCGCGCGGATCGCATCGATGTTTTCGGGGACGACATCCGATTCCTGATGGATCGCCTGAAACAGGTACAGATCAGTGTCTTCCATCGATATCGACTCCGACCAGATGCAGTTCTCCCAGATATCCGCCCGTGGGCGGTCGCGGTCCATCGCGAACTCCTTGAGCGCGCCGGCGCCGTCGATGCCCGACCCCTCGGGGATCAAAAACGTCCGAGACTGCTCCGCGAGGAGCTCCCGGACGTCCTCGACGTCGGGCCGCGATTCGAGCGTCACGTTGACCGAGTGGGTGTGCATGAGCGTCGCCGGGACTTTCAACCCGAGCGTGTCGATGTTCAACTCCGGGAAGATCGTGTTCACGTCGGGGCCGTGATGTGACGGCAAACTCACGGGGTTCGGCAGGATGTCGTTGATCGGGCCGCGGCCGGTCTGAGCCGGATCGCCGCCGCGTCGAACCAGTGTTACGCGGGCTTTCTCGACACCGTACTCCTCCCGAAGGGGCGCGAGCAGTCGGGAGAGGCCGGTCGTGTTACAGGAGACGACCCGAACGTGATCAGCGCCGGCAGCCGCGTCGAAGTTCCCCCGCGCGTTGAACGAGACATCAACCAGATCAGCGTCCTCGCCGCCCTGATACAGCGCGGGCGTGTCGTGCTCCTCGTAGAGTGATTTGTTCTCCGCGCCGATCCCGCCCGGACAGGCGTCGACGACGATATCCGCCGCGTCGACCATCTCCTCGACGGTTCCGGCGAGTTCGATCCCGGCCTCGTCGAACTGTTCGACGCGGTTTTCGATGGCCGCATACAGGGGGTAGCCGTTCTCGACCGCGAGTTCGGCCTCGTGGTTCGGACGTGTCTTCGCGACTCCGATCAGCTCCATATCGGGCTGGATCGCGACGGCGTCCGCGACCCGTTTGCCGATGGTTCCGTACCCGTTGACCGCGACCTGAACACTCATGATTGTGGGTGGTGACCCCACCCGAATAACCGTTTCTTTCCCCGCTTCGAGCGACTCCCGACGGGAACGGAGGACAACTGCTTTGCGACCGGCGTCCGAAGCGGCGATCATGAGCAAAACGGACCCGCTGGCTATCGAAGATCCCGACGCAGTCGCTGCGGCGGCCGAAACGGCGATCGAGCAGTGTCTCGCCGTCGAAGCCGGCGAAACCTGCGTCGTCGTCACCGACGACAAACGCGAACCGATCGGCGAAGCGCTCTATCGTGCCGCACTCGGGGCGACCGACGACGCCGTGATCGCCCGCTATCCGCCGGGACCGCAACACGGCGCCGAACCGCCGAAGCCCATCGCGGCCGCACTCGGGGAAGCCGACGCGTTCCTCGCGCCGACGACGAAGAGCATCAGCCACACCCGAGCGCGGTCGGACGCGAACGACGCCGGAGCGCGCGGGAGCACGCTCCCCGGCATCACCGAGGAAGTGTTCACGGTCGGGTTAGACGCCGACTACGAAGCCATCGCGGCCGCATGCGAGTCGATGCTGGAACGGGTCGACGGGGCCGACGAGATCCGCGTCACCTCACCGCAGGGGACGGACATCACGTTCGAGCTCGGCGATCGCCGCTGGAACGACGATACCGGTATCGTTCACGACCCCGGTTCGTTCTCGAATCTCCCGGCCGGCGAGGTGTTCATCAGCCCCGAATCGGCCGACGGGACCTACGTCGTCGACGGGACGATCCGCCCACACGGCCTTCTCGACGCCGGGCAGACCGTGACGATCGACGTCGAGGACGGGTACGTCACGGAGATCTCCGACGACGCTGTCCGTGCGGACGTGGAGGCGGCCGCCGAGAAAGCCGGGAACGCAGCCTACAACCTGGCCGAGCTCGGGATCGGGACGAATCTCGGCGTCGACGAGCTCGTCGGCAGCGTTCTCTTGGACGAAAAGGCCGCCGGGACGGTTCACATTGCCATCGGGGACGACGCCGGAATCGGCGGCGACACCGAAGCGCCGATCCACGCCGACGGGATCTTACGGGAGCCGACGGTGTACGTCGACGGCGAGGCGATCTCGCTGCCGACGCCCGGCCGATAAGACGGCCGGAGCCGCGCCCTTATACGTCCGGACGAATAACTGAATTCAATGAGCCAACAGCGCGTCGCGGTTCGCTGTCCGTCCTGTTCGCCGGCATCCGAAACGGCCCACGAGGTCCTCAATCAGGGCGGTCAGGCGACCGTTCGATGCAGCGAGTGCGGACACGTCCACAAGACGACGATCGATGAGGAGACCGTCGTAGAGCGGCGAACCATCGTCTCTCAGGGCGACGAGTCGATCGATACTAGGGTCGAGATCCCCCCGGACGAGACGCTTT
>CAYQWI010000098.1:0-6668 GCA_964421165.1 uncultured Natronomonas sp. | reverse complement strand
AAGGGGGCATCGGTTTCGGGGTATTAATTTGTCGGAGTTTGAGTACAGTTTCTATACGTCTCGTGTGCTTCGCAATGTAATATTGATTTTTGATAGTAGCCTGTTTAATTTACGCAGGGCTTTCAGTAATGGAGTGTATTTCACTACTTTTGCAGTATTCAGTCGCTCAAACATGACCTGTGCTTAATTAATGATATCCTATCCTGCATTTTCTATGGATTCTATTTCGTCTTGAGGTAGTTTCAATTCAAAACTATATGTAATTTAATTATTTGTAGAAACCCACATCCCGAAGCTGTGTGGTCCTCTGTTGTCTCGATTTGATATCGTTTTATATGGATTATCGACTGTCCAGCTGTCACACGGGGCGCTTTTCAGTACCCGGCGCGTAGCGACGCTGAGATGGTACAGAACGTCGCCACACAGATGGCCGAGTTGGAGGAAGGCGATTTCTATCTGCTTTCGGGCATCGAACACGGTATGCGGTTTTCGCGCTGGGTGGCCGCCGGAAAGCTCCCCGACTTTTCGCGGCTCGACTCCGAGGAGATCGACTACCGGATCGATCGCTGTATGGATCGCGGGCTGCTCGAACGGAAGACGATCCAGTACACCGGGTATCGACTCACGTTCGAGGGATACGATGCGCTCGCGTTGCGAACCTTCTCCGAGCGGGAGACGATCGACGGCGTCGGCGCTCCGCTCGGCGTCGGGAAGGAAAGCGACGTCTACGAGGCGCGCTCGTTCAAGCCGTTCGCGTTAAAATACCACCGCGAGGGGTACACGAACTTCCGGGAAGTACAGAAAGAGCGCGACTACACGTCAGACAACGAGCACCGCTCGTGGCTCTACACCGCACGGAAGGCGGCCGAACGGGAGTACGAGGCGCTCGAGACGCTGTTTCCCTCCGTCTCGGTTCCGCGCCCGGTCGATCAGAACCGTCACGCGATCGTGATGGAACGGATCGACGGCGTCGAACTCTCACGGGCGAAACTCGAACCCGAGCAGGTCATCGGCGTCCTCGATCTCGTGTTGACGGAGATGGCGGCCGCCTACGACGCCGGGTACGTCCACGCCGACATGAGCGAATACAACGTCTTCGTATCGACCGACGGCGTGACGATCTTCGATTGGCCACAGGCGGTGCCGACAGAGCACGCCAACAGCCGCGAACTGCTGTTGCGCGACGTCGAGAATCTCCTCGGTCACTTCGAGCGGAAATATCCCCGGGACACACCGGAAATCGACCGCGAGTCGCTGACCGAAGCGCTCGCTGACGGCGAGTTCGAGGCCGTCACTCGCTTCTCAAAATAAGTGCTTACTCGTCATCGATCGCAGCCGTAAGTCGCTCTGCGGTCTCGAGATCGCGTTCTTCGACCGAGACGACCGGAAGGAGCTTCTGAACTTGTCTCCGCACCTGCTCGACGCCGGGATGTGGCGGTTCGACGACGAACGTGATCCGCGATCGGGTCCCATCGCCCATCGGCTCGCCGACGATCCGTTCGATGTTCACCTGCCGTCGGGCGAACAGGCTGGTCAACTCCGCCGTCACGCCCGGCTCGTTGATCACGACCGCCGACAGCACCGCGCGGCGTCGGTTCGACGGCTCGTCTCCCTTCTCGTCGGCCTCCGATCGTGTTCCGTCCGGGTTTCTCCGCCCGGCGGGCTGTGGGCGATCGTTCGGCCCCGGACCGTTCAATCCGCGGCTCATTCGGCTAGCTCCTCCAGTTGGGCTTCGTTCATCGCGAACTTCGTGTTATCGCCCCCGCTCGGGACCATCGGGTAGACGTCCTCTTCGGGATCGACGTGGACATCGACGACGCTCGGACCGTCGTACTCGTAGGCCGCTTTGAGCGTCTCTTCGACCTCTTCGTCCGTCTCGATACGGAATCCCCGTGCGCCGAAGCCTTCGGCGAGCACGTCGAACTGCGGCACCCACGGGTACTCCGACGCCATCCGGCGACCCTCGAAGAACGCGTCCTGCCACTGTCGGACCATCCCGACCGCGGCGTTGTTGAGCACGACGACGGTGATGTCGAGCTCCTCGCGAACGGCGACCGAGAGCTCCTGTATCGTCATCAAAAAGGAGCCGTCGCCGTCGAAACAGACGACCGACTGGTCGTCATCCGCCGCATACCGCGCGCCGATCGCGGCGGGGAGTCCGTACCCCATCGTGCCCAGTCCGTGTGAGGACACCCACGTTCGCGGGTGTCGGTACGTCCAGTACTGCCAGGCCCACATCTGGTGTTGGCCGACGCCGGTCGTCACGATCGTGTCGTCGGGCGTCAGCGTATCCATCGCTTCCACGACGAACTGCGGTTTGAGCGGTTCGTCGGCGGGCATCGAGTACTCCATCGAGTACTCGTCTTTCCACTCGAGACACTGCTCGCGCCACTCGGCGGCGTCGGGCGCGTGCGGGACCGCATCGTGGAGCTGATCGAGGACGGTCGAAGCGCCGCCGACGAGTTCGTAATCCGCGTGGATGATCTTCGAGATCTCGGCGGGGTCGATGTCGACGTGGGCGATCTCGGCGTCGGGCGCGAACGTATCGACGCCGCCCGTGAGGCGATCGTCGAAGCGAGTCCCGACCGCGAGCATGACGTCGCTGTGTTGGAGCGCCATGTTGGCGTAGCCGGTGCCGTGCATCCCGGCCACTTCCATCGCCAGCTCGTGGTCTTCGGGGAACGACCCGATCCCCGGCATCGTCGTCACGACTGGAATCTCGTACTCGAAGGCGAACTGGCGCAGTTCGTTCCACGCCTCGCCTTTGATGACGCCCCCTCCGGCGAGAATGACTGGTCGGTCGGCGTTCGCCAGCGCGGTCGCCGCCGCGGTGACCTGTTCGCTGTCGGCCGCGTCGGGAACGTCGAAGGTGTCGGGGAGCTTCGGTTCGACCGGCGTGCGTTCGGTCTCGGCGTTCGTGATGTCTTTCGGGAGGTCGACGAGCGTCGGTCCCGGCCGCCCTTCGCGAGCGAGCGCAAACGCCTCGCCGACGGTCGACCCGACCGTCTCGGGGTCGTTCGCGACGTAGTTGGTCTTCGTCACCGGCAGGGTCACGCCCGTCGTATCGGCCTCCTGGAAGGCGTCTCGACCGAGGAAGTCGGAGGGGACCTGCCCCGTCAGCGCGACCACCGGGTCCGAATCGATATCCGCGTCGGCCAGTCCCGTGACGAGGTTCGTCGCACCGGGCCCCGACGTGGCGACACAGACGCCGGGATTGCCGGAGACGATGCCGTAGGCGTCGGCGGCGTGGGACGCACCCTGTTCGTGAGCCATCGTCACGTGCTCGATGTCTGAATAATACAGGGCGTCGTACACGGGCATGATAGCCCCGCCCTGGAGGCCGAACATGTGCTCGACGCCGGCCGTTTCGAGCGCTGCGATGGCGCAGTCGGCGCCGGTCGTTACTGATCGTCTGGGCGATTCGTCGGTGGTTTCTTCGGGAGCTGTCGTGGGCTTTGACATCCGTGTGTGGTGGTTTCCGCGGTGTCGCCGAAACGGTCGGCGACGCTGGTAGTTATCGAGCGGTTCGAACTGGGGCCGAATCGAGGAATAGTGTGGTGATGGGGCTACTGGGAGGCCCCAATAATCGAGATAATGGAGATACCGCTCCCGGCGATCGATCGCTCGGACGCGGTGTGCTGCGTCATTACGCGAAAAAATACCATCGAGATACATTAATCTTCCGTTCAGTCCCTAGTTCCGAACCAGTTGTCGACCGCATTTCGAAGCCCTTAACCCCTGCTGTGATAAGTTTCGAACAACTCGCCGGACGACGGGCATCGGCGGGCACCTGTCTACGCAGGTCGGGATGTGATTCGCGTTCGTGGCCGACGGCCGCGAGGAGGCGGCACCGCCGCCGAAACGGGAATTGAACCACACAACGCCCGTGGTGAAACCATGGCACGAAGCTTCTACTCACACATTCGAGAGGCGTGGAAAACGCCCAAGGAAGGAAAGCTCGCGGAACTGCAGTGGCAGCGCCAACAGGAGTGGCGCGACCAGGGTTCGATCGAACGAATCGACCGACCGACGCGGCTGGATAAGGCCCGCGCGCTCGGCTACAAGGCCAAACAGGGTATCGTCGTCGCCCGCGTTTCGGTTCGAAAGGGCAGCGCTCGAAAACAGCGCTTCAAGGCCGGCCGTCGGTCGAAACGACAGGGTGTCAACAAGATCACCCGTCGAAAGAACCTCCAGCGGATCGCCGAGGAGCGGGCCGGACGCAAGTTCCGCAACCTGCGCACGCTGAACAGCTACTGGGTCGGAGAGGACGGTTCCCAGAAGTGGTTCGAAGTCATCCTCGTCGATCCCGAGCACGGCGCGATCGAAAACGACGACGATCTGAACTGGATCTGCGACGACAGCCACCGCGGTCGAGCGTACCGCGGACGCACCTCCGCCGGCCAGCGCGGTCGCGGACTGCAAAAGCGCGGGCAGGGTACCGAACACACCCGTCCGAGCATCCGCTCGAACAACAACCGCGGCAAGTAGTCCTCGTTCGGAACCGACCCTATTCTCGCTTTCACAACGTCGAGAGTGTCCTCATCGTCTCGTGTCCCCCTTCGACGTACTTCGCCGACAGACTTTATATACTGCCACCGGATCTATCTTCAATGGCTGTCTCACATACGGATATCACATCGATCTCGTCGACGCCGCTCATCGGAAGCATCGACGAGTTCTTCAGCAGCCCGCTCGCCCTCTATGAGCGCTGTGCAGAGATCGACGAACCGATCGTCGGAACTCATGCGCTTCAAAAACCGTTCTTCGTGATCCAAGACCCGTTGTTGGTCGAGGACGTCTTGGACACCAAACAGGAGTCGTTCGGGCGAGGGTATCTGTTCGGTATGACGTTCGGCGAGTTCGCCCCGAAGAGCATTGTCGCGCGCGAATCGGACGATCACTGGCGGACGCAGCGATTGACCGGACAACAGGTGTTTCGACCGCAGGTGCTCGAAGACTGGATCCCGGTGTTTCACTCGATTGTCACAGATTTCACTGCGCAGTTCGACGAGCCACAGGAGGTCGAATTTCATGAAGAGGCCCAGTGGTTGATCTTCTCTTTGGCCGTCGAGACGCTGTTCGGACGCTCCTCGTTTCCCCAACACAGCAAAGGCGATCTCTTGATCGCGGTTGATAAGATGCTCGATCGGTTCCGATCACCGATGAACGCGGTTCTCCCATCGTGGGCTCCAACGCCGACGAACCGACGGTACAGGGAGGGACTCGAAACGATTCAGACAGTCGCCGAGGCGTGTCTCCTCTCGGAGGACACTCGCTCGCCGTCGTTGCCGGCACACCTTCGCTCGGAGTTCGACATCGGCGATCCCGACGTTCGAGCGCGCGTCGTCGACGATCTGATCACGTATCTCATCGCCGGACTCGACACCGCCGGCGGCGCGGTCTCGTACGGCTGTTATCTCCTCTCGAAGCATCCCGAAATACAGACGCGTGTCGCCGAGGAGGCAGCGCTGCTTTCGGACCCGGAGGCGTTCTCGATCCGCGACATACAGACGCTCGAGTACACGCAAAAATTCATCAGAGAGGTGCTACGGATCTATCCTCCCGCTCCGCACCTTCCCCGTGGCTGTACCGACGACGTCGTGATCGGCGACTACGAGATCCCGGCGGGCGCCGCCGTCGTGTTACCGCAGTGGACGCTACACCGGTCGCCGGCGTACTTCGACGATCCGCTGACGCCTCGACCGAAGCGGTGGGACGGGACGCCGACCGAGTACGAGTACGCGTACTTCCCGTTCGGCGGCGGCAAACGACACTGCATGGGTCGGCGCTATGCGATCGCCGTCCTCTCGCTCATCTTTCCGATCTTGGCCTCGCGGTTGAACTTCGAGCGCCCGCTCGCCGAACTGGAACTCTCCGCGACGATCACCGCCTATCCGAAACACGGCGTGCCGCTCGAAATCGGCCCTGCTCAGTGAGCAAGACTGCTCCGGCGAAAACAGATCAACTATTCGACCGCGACACCGGTGATCTCGAACCGAGCGCCTCCGTCGTCACTTTCCGTTATCCGGAGGGTCCACCCGTGTGCGTCGCAGATCTCTTCGGCGATCGGAATCCCGAGCCCGAGTCCTTCCGTTTTCGTCGAGTAGCCGCGTTTCAGCACCTCTTCCCGTTCGGCTTCGGGAATCCCTGGTCCGTCGTCTTCGACGTAGAACCCGTCGTCTCCGATCGTCCCGACCCGTACTGTGACGTTGTCGCCGCCGTGTCTGATCGCGTTGCTGATGAGGTTCTCCAGTAACTGTTGTAAGCTGTCGCGATGTGCCCGTACCCGTGCGCTGCCGTTCGAGTCGAGCGTGGCGGTCTTCGTGTCGACCATGTCCCAGCTCCACTCGACGATCTCCGCCAACGGAACGGTCTCTAGATCCTCTCGAACGTCGACTCCGTCGGCCGAGACCAGCGTTCGATTGACGATGCTGTCGATTCGATCGATCGCCGCTTCGACGTTGTCGATAGGCTCCGCATCACCGCCGAACGCCTCTCGAATGGTGTCGAGATTCCCCCGTGCGACGTTCAGCGGATTTTTTATATCGTGTGAGAGCGTGTTCGTGAACTCCTCTAACTTCGTCTTTTTGTTCTTCAGTGCCTGCTCTTTTCGCTTTCGTTCGCTAATATCGCGGGTGTAGACGATCAACCCCTGAATGTGCGGGTCG
>CAYQWI010000097.1:0-6727 GCA_964421165.1 uncultured Natronomonas sp. | reverse complement strand
GCGGAGTCAACAGATCGGCCTCAGCGACTCCGCCGGCGGCGCGACGTATCTCGAGGCCGCAGGCGAGCCGACGCCGTACCCCGAGGCGATGCCCGAAACCGAGGGCGGCGTCGAGTACTGTCCGTTTTACGCGCAGTACCTCGAGGAGTTGCCCGAGGACGGTGACCCGATGGAGGCGGTTCCGTTCGATCCGACGGAACTGGGGCTCATCGAGACGGGCGATCTCATCCGGCTGTCCGCGGGCCGTGGAAGCTGTCCCCACTCGATCATGGGCGCGCTCTTGCCGCACGTCGAGGTTCTCGTCGGAAACTACTACCACGCGTTCGATCCGACGACGGTCGAATCGTTTACCGGCGGTCTCATCGACGACGAGACGTTCGTTATCTGTGACGAGGCGCATATGCTCGAGCCTCGCGTCCGTGATCTGGTCGGATCGAGCGTCTCCGATCGGGCGCTCTCGGAGGCCGAATCCGAGCTTTCGCGCGTCATCGAACCGGTCGCCGCCGTCGAGGAGGCCGGATCGGACACCCGGTACGGCACGGACGCGAGAAAACACGCCGAGACGATCCGGGAAACGCTGGCCGAAACCGACGTGACGCTGAGTGAACTCCGCGACACCAGGCGGTTCCTCGTCGCCCTCGAAGATCGGCTCGACGAGCGAGTGAGGGGCTTTCTGGACGAAACCAACGCGGGCTGGCGCAGGAATCTCGCCGACCTCGACGACGCGGAGATCCCGCTCCGGGACCCTGAAACCCCCGGAACGGACGAACTCACACGATGGGCCGAACGAAACGGCTTCGACGCGAGAATCTGGGCTCGGGCCGAGAGCGTCTGCGCCGTCGCCCACCGCGTTCTCGATACGATCGAAGCGGAGGAGAAGCGACGCGCCGCCCCGGCGGTCGGTCGAACGCTCGGCGAGTGGTATCGGGCCGACAACACCGACTTTTTCCGCGAGATCGAGCTGGAGCGCACCTGGGATTCGACCCGGCCCGACGAGTCGTGGCGGCGCGCGTACACCGCCAGCTACAGCCTCCACAACTGCCTCCCGGCGAGCGCGATCGGCGACCGACTCGATGCGTTCGGCGGCGGCGTCTTGATGAGCGCGACGCTGGAGCCGCTCGACGTCTTCGCGGAGGTGACAGGCCTCGATCACCTCGAAAGCGAGGCGAACCGCCCCGTCGTCGAGCGGACCTACGGGCTCAACTTTCCCGAAGGGAACCGTGCCTCTTTCGCCGTCGCATCTCCGAAGTTCACCTACGACAACCGCGGTGAAGTCGGCGAAGACACGCCGACTAGACAGGCGTACGCACGGGCGATCAAACAGGTCGTTGCCGCTCCGGGAAACGTGTTGGTGGGAATGCCCTCCTACCGGGAGGCCGAATGGGCCGCATCGGTGCTCGAAGACGTCGGTAGGGAGGTACTTCTCGACGAAGCGACAGACGACGTGGCGACCGAACGCCTGAAGCGGGAGTTCTTCGACGGCGAGCCGAAGGTTCTGGTGACGAGTTTACGCGGAACCCTCACAGAAGGGGTCGATTACCGCGGCGATCGACTCGCGGCCGCGATCGTCTGCGGCGTTCCGATCATCAACACCGCGAGCCCTCGGATTCGAGCAGTTCGAACGGCCTACGAACGGACCTTCGGCGACGGGTTCACGTACGCGCTGGCGGTGCCGGCAGTCCGGAAAGCGAGACAGGCGATCGGTCGCGTCATCCGCGGGCCCGACGAGTGCGGCGTCCGTGTGTTGTGCGACGAGCGCTACGCGAAAGAGTCGTGGGACAGCGTTCGCGAACTGCTCGGCGACGCCGAGCGCGAGGAGTTCCACCCGGTCGGCACCGACATGCTCGATTACGCGCTCGAGCAGTTTTGGGACGGGCGAGAGTGACCGTTCGAGCGTCCGCGTCGATCGCCACGATGGTTTATCAGCGATCCGATCGTACACCGGCATATGCGAATACTGGTCGTCGGCGGCACGGGATTCATCGGCCAACACCTCTGTCGGGAACTGCATGACCGAGGCCACGACGTTACTGCGTTGTCGCGATCACCCGACGAGGCCGATTTTCCGGACGGTATCGAGACAGCGATGGGCGACGTGACGGCGTACGACTCGATCGAGAGCGCCTTCGAAGGGCAGGACGTCGTCGTCAATCTCGTTGCGCTGTCACCGCTGTTTCGGCCATCGGGCGGAAACGAGGCCCACTATCGGGTACACCGAGACGGTACGGAAAACGTGATTCGCGCTGCGGAAGATCACGACGTCGGACGGCTGGTTCAGCTGAGCGCGCTCGGTGCGGATCCGGACGGGGAGACGGCGTATATCCGCTCGAAAGGTGAAGCCGAGGAACTCGTCCGCGAGTCGGATATCGAGTGGGTGATCATCCGCCCATCGGTCGTCTTCGGTGAGGGCGAAGAGTTCGTTCCGTACACGAAAAAGCTGGCCCCGCCGTATCTCACGCCGCTCCCGGGCGGCGGGGAAACGCGCTTTCAACCGATCTGGATCGGCGATTTCGTGGGGATACTCGCCGACGCCGCCGAGCGTACCGATGGCACTCACGCTGGGAACGTTTACGAAATCGGCGGCCCAGACGTACTGACTCTCGCCGAAGTCGCCTCGCTCGCCCACGGGGCGGACGGTCGCCCGGTTCGAGTCGCTCCGATCCCGATGGCCCTCGCCGGTGTCGGATTGCGGTCGCTCGATTTCGTTCCGGCGTCGGTTTTGGACGCGATCCCCGGCGTTCCGCGGATGGGGTCGGATCAGTACCGATCGCTACGGTTCGATAACACGGTTCGGAGAAACGATATCGATGCGTTCGGCCTCGACGAGGGCGATCTGCTGACGCTCGAAGCGTATCTCACTGGGGAGTAAGCCGACGATACTGCCTCCTGTGAGTATGCGGCACAGTGTCGGCTCAGCGTCTGACGTCGGCCGAAAGCTTATCATTTCCGTAGACCGGTATCCGAGTAAGGACCGATATGAAACTTGCAATGATCGGCTTCGGGCAAGCCGGCGGGAAGATCCTCGACCGGTTCCTCGAGTACGATTCGACACGGGGTACCGGTATCATCGGGCACGCAGTCGCCGTCAACTCAGCGAAAGCTGACTTGATGGGACTCGACTACGTTCCGAATGAGAATCGTGTTCTCATCGGGCAGTCGGTCGTGAAGGGACACGGAACGGGAACCGAACCAGAATTGGGCGAAAAGTGTACGGAAGAAGATATCGAAGAGATCCAAAGCGCGATCGACAGAATGGTGTCGAGCGAGATCGATGCGTTTCTCATTATCGCCGGGCTCGGCGGCGGCACCGGCAGCGGCGGTGCGCCGGTCCTCGCGAACCATCTCCAGCGTCTCTATGTCGAGCCGATCTACGGTCTCGGCGTGCTTCCGAGCCGTGACGAGGGCGGCATCTACAATCGAAACGCGGCCCGATCGTTCCAGAACTTCGCCGAAAACGTCGACAATCTCCTTACGTTCGACAACGACGCGTTCAAAACAGGCGGAGAGAGTCTCGGTGAAGGCTACGCGGAGATCAACGACGAGATTATCACGCGATTCGGGGCGCTCTTTTCAGCGGGCGAGGTCGAGGCGATGGGGGACAACGTCGCCGAGAGCGTCGTCGACGCGTCCGAGATCATCAATACACTCGGCGAACACGGAATCTCGAGCATCGGCTACGCGAGCGAACCCGTCCAAGTGCAGCGTGAAAGCAAGGGCCTGCTCGATCGACTGCGCGGTGGAAGCGACCACCAAAACGGGTTCGCGAGCAGCGGTGATTCGACCAATCAGATCACGTCTCTCGTCCGAAAAGCGACGCTCGGAAAGCTAACGCTACAGTGTGATGTCGGTAGCACCCAGCGGGCACTGCTTTTGGTTTCGGGACCGCCGCAGGCGCTCAACCGAAAAGGGATCGATAAAGCGCGGAAGTGGCTCGAAGACCAGACCGGGTGTATGGAGGTTCGAGCCGGCGATTATCCGCTACCAAACGAGGACAAAGTCGCTGCTATCGTCGTCCTTTCGGGGGTGACCGACATTCCGCGCGTCAAGGAGATGCAGCGGATGGCGATCGAAGCCGAAGAGCGCAGCGAGGAACTCAGATCCGGAAGCAAAGACGATCTGGAGGACCTCATAAAATACGGCGACGATGAGGCGTAGCAAACTGGTCGCCGTTCTCGGTTCCGTTCTCATGTTCGGTACGCTGTTCGCCGGCTCTGCAGCCGCGGTACAGAGTTCACCGACCGACCTTCCCGAGGAATCCGAGGTCGGAACCGACTTCGAAGCGACGTTCGAACTGACCGAGCTGTTCGAGGAGTTCGGCGAGTGGACGCTGTCCGCCGAAACCGAACTCGAAAACAGCACGTGGACCATCAGACAGTACGATCAGGCCGGAAGCGAAATACAACGAGAGGATATCGATGGACAGAACGCCACACAGGCCGTCGACATCGATGATGGGACAGCACGCGTCGACGTTCGCGTGACCGGAACGACGCCCGAAGTGGAAGCGTGGAGCTACGATCCGCCTGACAGCTTCGTTGTGGCGAATTTCACGCAGGAACGTGAGGGCGGCTCCGATCGCGACATCGACACGCATCGAAGTCACCACTACACGACGGAGAGCAAGGACGCCCGCGAGGCGATCGACCGAGCACAGGAGTCCGTCGAAGGATCAGGTTCTGATTCCGCCCGATCGTCGCTCAATAGCGCGATCTCGGCCTACGAGAGCGGAAACTTCGAGAACGCGATCGATCTCGCCGAACGAGCCGAAGATGAGGCCTCACAGAGTCAGCTCATCCGGAACGCGCTCATCGGCGTCGCGGTCGTGATCGTGTTGGCGCTGCTGATCGGCGTCGGTTACCGCGTGTACAAATCCAGACAGAAGGGCCCCGGCCGTCTGCGGTAATGGACGTTCTCGTCCCGTTCGCGGCGGCCGAGCCGAAGACGCGGCTCGAATCCGTTCTCGAACCGGACGAGCGGTTCCGTTTCGCCCGATCGATGCTCAATGACGTCTGTACGGCGATCGATGCGGCGAGCGGATCGCCGACGATACTTTCGACAGAGCCGATCGACGCCGAGTGGCCGGTCGTCGTCGACGATCGCCCGCTCACCGGGGCGGTCAACGCCCGACTCGATCCGCCGCTCGCGATCGTGATGGCGGATCTCGCGCTCGCGACGCCGGACGCGCTGGCGCGGCTTTTCGACACCGACGGTGACGTGGTCATCGCCCCCGGACTCGGCGGCGGGACGAACGCGCTCGTCGTTCGACACGCGGATTTCTACACCGATTATCACGGCGCGTCTATCGCCGACCATCGCCGAATCGCGGAGACGATCGGTGCCGCCGTGACGACCGTCGATTCGTTTCGGTTAGCTGTCGACATCGACGAACCGAGCGATCTCGCCGAGCTGCTGTTGCACGGATCGGGTCGGGCCGCCGAGTGGCTCGATGACGTCGGCTTCGAACTCGAACTCGCGGACGGGCGGGTCACAATACGACGGTCCGCTTGATTCGCGCGGCGATTCTTTTAATGCCCCGACCCACGGACGCTGTATCGTGTTCGGCACAGAGGCGTACGGGGTCGAGTTGACGATTCCCGACGAGGAGATCGATTGGCTCGAAGCGGTCACGCCGGCCGACGTGAGCGCCGCGACCGAACTCTCGTTCGCGCGCAACGTTTTCGTTCCGCTGACGACCGCCTGTCGGTACACCTGCACGTACTGCACGTACTACGATCCACCGGGCGAGGCGTCGCTGTTGACGCCGTCCGACATCCGCGAGATCTGCGAGCGGGGCGCGGCCGCGGGCTGTACGGAGGCGCTGTTTACCTTCGGCGACGATCCCGACGATCGCTACACGGAGATCCACGAGCAACTCGACGAGTGGGGGTACGATTCGATCCACTCGTACCTCCGGGCCGCCTGCGAGATCGCACTGGAGTGCGGTCTTCTCCCGCACTCGAACCCCGGTGACCAGACGAGAGAACAGATGGAACTGGTCGCGGACGTGAACGCCTCGATGGGCGTCATGCTGGAGACGACCGCCGACGTGCAAGCCCACGGCGGGCCACGGGCGAAGGATCCGGGCCAGCGGATCGCGACGATCGCGACCGCCGGTGAGCTGAACGTTCCCTTCACCACGGGTATCCTGGTCGGGATCGGCGAGAGCCACCGGGATCGAGCCGAAAGTCTACTCGCCATTCGGGAACTCCACGAACGGTACGGACACGTTCAAGAGATCATCGTCCAACCGGTCGTTCCCAACGAGCGCTGGCGAGATAGGTCGCCCGACATCGAGACGATGCGGCGCGTGACCGCGATGGCTCGCGCGGCGCTGCCCGACGAGATCAGCATCCAGTCGCCGCCGAACCTCGCCCCCGTTCGGGAGCTTCTAGACTGCGGCGTCGACGACTTCGGCGGCGTCTCGCCCGTCACCGACGATCACATCAATCCCGAGTACGCGTGGCCGGCGCTCCGGGAACTCGAAGCGATCGCAGAGGAGGCCGGCGTTCCGCTGTCCGAACGGCTTCCGGTTCACGACCGGTACGTCTCCGGGGAGTGGCTCTCGTCACGTATCGAGACCGCGATCGAAGCCGACACCGACGCCGGCCGTCGCTATCGATCGCTTTTGAACTAATAGGGATTATCGTACCCAACGGCACATCGACGACCGGCCGATCGATCGACGGATTTCGAATCCGCCACAGTCAGTATCTCACAACGTACGATA
>CAYQWI010000096.1:0-6736 GCA_964421165.1 uncultured Natronomonas sp. | reverse complement strand
GGCGTTTACGAGAACTTGTGAACGGTCATGTTCAGCGTATCGAGGTCGACGACGGGGGCGAACCCGCTATCGGGGACGATGTTGACCGTCTTTTGGAAATCGGTCTGTGATTGCCAACAGCCGGAGTTGACGGCCACGACGTTGCGGTATTTCCCCCAGCCGAGCTTGTGGACGTGACCGGTGTGGAAGATGTCGGGGACCTCGTCCATAACGAGGTAGTCTTTCTCCTCCGGCGCGAGGCGGGTGTGGCCGCCGAACTGCGGCGCGACGTGGCGCTTTTTCAGCAACTGGTACATCGCCTTGTGCGGCTCGTCGTAGCTCGCCTTCTCTTCGGGGAGCTCGGCGATGACTTCATCGAGTGAGACGCCGTGATACATCAACACCGAAACGCCTTCGATGGTGACGACGGCCGGGTTCGAGACGATCCGCGCGTCGTGAGCCGTCATGATCGATCGGAGCTCGTCGTCGAACCCCGGCTGCGGTTCGGCCAGCCGGACGGCGTCGTGGTTGCCGGGGATCATCACGATCTCGAGATCCCCCGGAACTTCCTTTAAATACTCCGAAAACTCACGGTACTGATCGAAGATGTCGATGGTATCGAGTTCTTCGTCCTGATCCGGGTAGACGCCGACGCCCTCGACCATATCGCCCGCGATGAGCAAGTACTCGATCCGGGCGGCTTCGTCCGTGTGAAGCCACGAGGTGAACCGCTGCCAGGCGTCGGCCATGAACTCCTGGCTGCCGACGTGTACGTCGCTTATAAGCGCCGCTTTGACGTGTCTGTCGGCCGTCGACGGTTCGTACGTTCGGGGAACGTCCGGGAAGTACAGATCGTCGACGAACAGGATTCCGCCGTCGCCCGACAGCGTCCCGTCGACGGCGATCACTTCGTCGTACAGTAGCTCCTCGACCAGTCCGGCGATGGCTTTGTCCTTCATCACGAGACAGGGAAACACGCCGGTCGTATCCTCGAGTTCGATCAGCCAGTGACCCGACGCCGTCGACCGGATGTCCGAAACCATGCCGACCATCCCGGCGTCGCCGCCGCCGGGGCTGGCTTGCAACGCGGTCGCGTTCCGGTGGTTTACCCGACCGCGAAGCTTCTTTGCGAGGCGGTCGTACCGGTCCCGAAACGTCGCCACGAAATCGTCGTACTCGCCGGTCCCGGTCGAGTAGCCGGTCATGTCGTTGCCGATCTCGATGGAGCGAAGCGACGGGTCGACGCTCCGAACGCTCCCGTCATCGGAAGACCCCTTCGTTTCGACTGGAGACGACGCAGTATCCTCTGTCGATTTTTCGATGCGAGTTCCACCTGAAACAGGGGGGTTTTCCCGATCGACGTTCCCGTCGGCCGCCTCCACTGTTTCCCCGTTCCCCGGCGGCTGAGCCTTCTTTTCGGAGGATTCGGCGATCGGATCGCGGCGCGCTCTCGGCTTCGCATCCAGTACGTCTCGGACATCCGCTGCGGTGAGCTTGAGAGCGTCGTCCGGCGTCGCTTCCACGGCGAGCGCGAGCGCCTCGCCCGTGTCTCCCGCCCCGGCGAGCAGCGTGATCGCTTCCCTGTCGGCCGCGTAGCCGTGGCTGGCCAGCTCGCGGGCGATACGCGCCGGTTCCTCCAGTGGCACAGCCGTACGTCGCAACCGTCGGGCAAAAGCGTAGCGAACTTCCGAGATGTCGATCCCAACCCAGAACGTTCACGTTCGCCGCCCCGTTAGAAACGATAATGACTGACAGGACGGACGGCGATCGGTCCGACGACCCGTCCGACGGCTCTTCCGGGTTACCCCCTCGCGACTCCGGGGCCGATTCCCACGTATCCGACAGCGGCGACGGTCCATCGGGCCTCCTCGGCTGGATTCGGTGGTTTCGGACCACCGACCGGGTCTCGGTGCTCTATCTCCGCGATATCCTGACGAGCATCGCGATCGTGCTCGCGATCGGCGCGATTCTGTTCGCCATCAGCGGCGTCTGGCCGCCGATGGTCGCCGTCGAATCCGGGAGTATGGAGCCGAACATGGAGCGCGGCGATCTCGTGTTCCTCATCGACAACGAACGGCTCACACCCGACGAAGCCGTCGTGGTCGGCGGCGCGTCGACCGGAGTCGTCCCCGCCGACGTGGCCGAATCGCACGATCGAACGAAGCTCGGCGGCTACGGGGACGTGATCGTCTTCCGGCCGAACGGCAACGCTGGGCAGACTCCGATCATTCATCGGGCGATGTTCTTCGTCGAGGACGGCGAAAACTGGTACGACCGCGCCGATCCGGCTTCCGTCGGCGGTGCCGACGACTGCGCGGAACTGAATCACTGCCCGGCTCCGCACGCCGGGTTCATCACGAAGGGTGATAACGAACGGACGAACTCGAACTACGATCAGGCGTCGCGGTTGTCCGCGCCGGTTCGCCCCGACTGGATCGTCGGTACCGCCGAACTTCGAGTGCCGTATCTGGGCCACGTCCGACTGCTGTTTTCGACCGTGACCGGCCCGTCCATCGAGACTGTCGAAGCGGCCCCCGAGACCGTCAGCGACTCGAGCTCCGAGCCGACTTCGGATACAGAACCTACCGCACCTGCTCGAGCCAGTCCTCGGCCCGTTTGAGACCGACGTCGGCGGCGTCCGCAACCGTTTCCGCGTCTGCCTCGGCCAACGCCGACGCCGTCTCGATCCCGCTTTCTCGGAGCCGTTCGGCGTACGCCGGTCCGATCCCGTCGACCGTTTCGAGGTCGTCGTCCTTCGATTTCTCGAAGTACCACTCGGCGACCCGCGGCCAGACGTTGTCGTGGCTCGATCCGGAGACGGCCAACCCGATGTGTCCCGTCGGATGCTCGATGATCTCCGTGTCGTCGCTTCCGACGACGTCGTTGAACGGTTTGCTCGTCTCCGAGGGGATGAGGTGATCGTACTCGCCCGTGATCTGCAGAACCGGCATATCGATCTCGGTGACGTCGACGCGTCTCTCGCCGACGTACATCTCGTTGTCGTAGAGTTTGTTGTCCTGATAGATGTCCTCGAGAAACTGGATATAGGTCTCGCCAGCGAGATCGATCCCCTCGCCGAGCCACCGTTCCATCCGGGCGAAGTTCTCGACGAAATCGTCGTTCTCGAGGTTATCGTAGAGTCTGACGTATTTCGAGACGTAGTTCGCGACGGGGTCCATGAGCGCGAACCCGACGTCGAGCATTTCGGCGGGGACGTTCCCGTACACGTCGACGACGTCGCGGGGATCGTAGTACTCGCTGTCGCCCCACAGCTCCAGTACGCCGCCCGTCTCGTCGAAGCAGAGCCCCGCGGCCATCAGCCCCAGCGCCCGAACTTTCTCGGGGTGGAGCGCGGCGTAGATCGCGCTCATGGTTCCCCCCATGCAGTAGCCGAGAACGTTGACTCGATCGACGCCGGCGCGTTCTCGGACGGTGTCGACGCAGTTGTCGATGTATCGGTTGATGTAGTCGTCGAGCGTGAGGTGTTGGTCGAGCCGCGAGGGCTCGTTCCAGTCGATGAGATACACGTCGTGGCCCGCGTCCAGAAGCCGCCTGACGACGCTTCGATCGGGCTGGAGATCGAGGATGAACGGCTTGTTAATGAGCGCGTAGACGGCGATGATCGGCGTCCCGTGTTGCTCTTCGGTGCGCGGTTCGTAGTGGAGCAACTCGAGTTTGTTCTCCTCGTAAACGACGGTGCTCGAAGTCGCCCCGACCTCGACGTTTTGCATGCGCTCGACCCGTTCCTCCGCGACCGTGGCGCGCTTTGCCGCTCCGGTCGTCGTTTCGAGCAGTTCGCGCTGTGCCTGTAACGCGAACGCGAAAGGGTTGCTGTCGCTCATTCGACGGCCTCGAGGATCCGATCGAGCTTCGTTTCGACGCGGTGTTGTCGCCGCTCTAGCTCGACGAGTCGCTCGCCGACTTCCTCGATGTCCGATTGGGTCGGCATTCCGAGCTGTTCGAGCGTGTCCTCGCCGATCTCGTCGGCCTGTTCGCGCATCTCCATCATCGCGTTGACGAGTTGGCCGTTGGCCGCCGCGAACGCGGAGGTGCCCATCACTTCTTTGAACGCCTGATTGGCGCTTTGCAGCCAGATGTCGCGAAACTCCGACAGCGCAACCTTTTCGCCCTCCGCGGCGTCGATCGTCCGCTCGAACATCTCCTCGGCGGCGTCCATCCACACCTCGTAGGCGTTGTTGTACCCCTCGATCCCCTCGACCCACTCGTCTTCTTGCAGCATCGAGTCCTCCATCGCGTCGGCCCACGACTCCATGAACGCCGCGCTGGCTTCCATGTTCTGCTCCATCGATCGGGCGACCGCCTCGTTCATGTTCTCGACCGCGTCGTTCCACTCCTCTTGCATCTCTTTGATATTGTCACTCATTGTCGTTGTATCTCTCGGGGTCTCACAAAAATCCGGTCATGGTACTCACCACCGGCGAACTTCCTCTCGGTCACGCATCGTCGCGATCCCGATCGCGCTTGACCGGGACCACGACCGCCTGTACGATGTCGCCTTCGCCGATATCGAGCGCTTCTCGCTCGGCGTCCGGAATCGAAATACGCCCGCCGCTCTGGATACGGGTTTTGAACGTCGCCATCTGACTCATCGTCCCGAGCTGCTCGGAGATGTCGCCCAGATCGGGCGTGCTGCTCGCCGTCCCCATGAAGAGGTTCTGTAGCGCCTCCTGTTGTGTTCGTGTCGCCTGCTCGGAGGTCTCTTGCATCGCTTTGAGAACGTTCTGCGGCCACATAGCTGCGTCTTGGCTTTCGTTCGTATCCGTCATCGTGTGTAAATACTCCGTCACTGGGCATAAACATTCCTCTGAAAACCAACAAAATACAGCGAACGGTGTCGAAAACCACTATACTCCTTAAAATAACATCAAGCTTTAGTAGTGTTACTCCCTATATTAACGACAATGAGCGACCGTTCGTATTCGACGCCGTTCGACGTGTGGAGTGAGGCGTCGTCTCACGTTTTCAACAGCTTTCTTCGAGCCAATCAGGCAGCTAACGAGGCTGCCCTCTCGGTGTTTACATCCCCGTCGACGCACAACGGGAATCGTGAAGCTGTCGGGGTCGAATCCGACGCCGAGGATCGCCTCGAGCCCGGGACCGATCTCGACGAGTGGGAGACGGTCCGATCGATCGACGGCGAACTCTCCGTCGGCGATTCGATCGAGTTCACGAAGACGATCTCCGAACGCGATATCGAACGGTTCGCCGCCGCCTCCGGCGACACGAATCCGATCCATCTCGACGAGATGTGGGCCGAGAACACCCGTTTCAACGGCCGGATCGCACACGGGATCCTCGTCGCCGGACTGATAAGCGCCGCTCTCGCCCGACTTCCCGGAAGCGTCATCTACCTCTCACAGGATCTCGAATTCCGAGCGCCGGTCCGAATCGGTGATCGCGTCACCGCGACCGTCGAGATAGCCGAGGATCTCAGCGGTAACCAATACCGGATCCGAACGACCGTCGTGAACGATGACGACCCCGTTATCGACGGGGAAGCGGTCGTGTTGATCGACGACGCTCCGGCCGATACGTAGTTTTCACGCCAAAAGCGACCCGACGTGATCGTCGGATTCGAGCGCGCTCCGAACGGTCTCGACATCACCGCTGAGCGCGTATCGTGGTCGGCCTTTTCCGACCGGCGACCGATCCTCCGGGCGCGTCTGTTCGATCAGTTCTGTTTCCGAGAGGCCGTTGAGCGCCCGCACGATGTCGGCCTCGGAGACGCTGCTGACCGGTTGTCCGTCCGCCGTTTCGAGAAGCTCCTTTGCCGTCGCTCGGACCTCCGCGGCGTCGGCCGGCTCTCGATCCGCTTGGGCCATATTCAACAGACAACAGAGCGTGATTCGCTGGACGTACGTCATCGAGTCCGGATCGACCATGCTCTGGTATTCGATAGCAGTTGTCATAAACTCTGCCCAGACACGCTCGGACGCTCGACCGATACCTCGCCCCTGCGAAAGAGCTATTCGCGGTCGCCGTCCACTCTCACGCATGTCTGGACGCGCCGGCTCGGATTGTCCGGAGTGTGGCGGCCAACTGCTCTCGGCGGACGGGATGACGTACGCGTGCCGCGACTGCGGTCGGGAGTTCGACTCGGCGGACGTGTTCTTGCTCTGATGGGTGGTATCGTAGCCCCCCGGCGGGTTCGAAGCCCGCCCATCGGGCGCTGCGTCTCGATCCTTCGCGGGAACAGTATGAACGCCCGAGGCAGTCCCTATGAGCTATCGGCGCTCATCGCTCGACGACGAGCAGCGCGACCCGCTCCAACACGAGCGCCTCCAGTCCCGCGTCGGTCGCTTCGAGTTCGGCATCGCCGATCCCGTAAAACTCCCGAACCAGCGTCTCGTCGCACGAGCCGAGCGTCTCGGCCGGATCGAGCATCTCTCGAATCGCCTCGGACGCGCTCCGTTCGTCGCCCTCCCCGTCGACGACGACCACCACGGGCGTTCTACCGGCTGCGACACCCATCTCCAGGGCCCGATCGATCTGTCTGCGGCCGGCCGCATACAGCGCGATCTCGACCCCGCGATCGCGGACGATCCCGTCGCCCCGCTCGCGCTCCCTGTCGGCGATCTCGATCGCGCGCTCGAGGTGGCGACGCGAGACGACGTAGCGGGCGTCGAACGCCTGAACCGTCACGTCGTGCGCCTCGCTCACGTCGGTGAGCCCGTCGACGAAGGCTCCGACGTCGTCGAACCGCTCGCCGCCCACGTCGGCGATCCCTTCGACGAGC
>CAYQWI010000095.1:0-6800 GCA_964421165.1 uncultured Natronomonas sp. | reverse complement strand
TTCGGTCCCGAGCGCGTATAAATACCGTGATGGGACAGCGTGGAGATCGCCGAATTCCCCCGACACTGAAGCCGATCGGTGCCGTCGACCCGATATGGACGCCGTCGAACTCGCCGAATCACTCGTCTCGATTCCGAGCCACGACGATGAGACGGCCGCCGGCGAGTACATTCAGCGATGGCTCGAAGAACGAACCGACGCGGTCGTCGAACGCGATCCGACAGGGAACGTCGTCGCGAGACGAAACGCGGGATCGAAACCGACAGTCGCGCTGGTCGGCCACCACGACGTCGTCCCGCCCGACGACGGACAGGTGACCGAAGATGGGGAGTACGTCCTCGAACGGCGCGACGGCCGCCTCTACGGGCGCGGAACCGCCGATATGAAGGGAAGCCTCGCAGCGGCGATGGTCGCGTTTCGAGACGCGAAGCCGGACTGCGAACTCGTCGTCGCCTCGTTCGTCGGCGAGGAGTCGGGCGGCGTGGGCTGTCGGGCGGCGATCGAAAGCGGATTCGCACCCGACTACGCGATCGTCGGGGAGGGATCGACCGGCTACTCGGCCGACGGCGTGACGGACGTGGTGATCGCCCATAAGGGCCGCCGCGGGCTGTCGGTTATCTCGGAAGGAGCGACAGCCCATGCGAGCGAACCCAAAAAGGGAGAGAACGCGATCTATAAAGCCTCAGATGCGATAGGAAATCTTCGAAATATCGATCCGCCGACGGCTGAGGTTCTGGGTCACGACGTCGAAGGGAGCGTCACCGTCACCGAGATCGACGGCGGGAGCGCATGGAACGTCGTTCCGGATCGATGTTCCATCACGGTCGACGAGCGGACCGTTCCGGACGATCGGATCGACTTCGAGTCACTCGGGGGTATCGACGGCGTCTCCGTGCGCGTCGACGATGAGCTGCCGCCGATGGCGTGCGATGACGAGGCGTTCGCGACGGCGGTGGTGTCGGCCGCCGATTCGGTGCAGGTGGGAACGCCGAAGCGGGTCGTCAAGCCGCACGCCACCGATGCCGGCTGGCTCACAGCGCTCGCCGGGACGAGTTGTGTCGTCTGTGGGGCCGCCGAACAGGGGGAGGGCCACACCGCGAGCGAAAGCGTCTCGCTCGCGGCGATAGAACGGTGCGTGGAGATCTACCGCCGCGCAGCCGAGTCGATGTGAGCCGCTCCACCGCCAAGCCGCGGAGTCTCGCCTCGGACGTCGTAGGAAGCGACCGCGGTACACCCGGCCGACACCCGTGCGTTCTTGTCCCGCGAACGCTCATGGGAGAGTATGACGACCGACGAACGGTCTGTGCCGGCAGCCTACGACGACCTCGTGGATCGATACCGGCGGGCGACGTATCTCGGGGACGCGAACGCCCTGTTGAGCTGGGATCAAGAAGTGATGATGCCCGAGGGGGGAACGCCGGCGCGGTCGAAACAGCGGAGCGCGGTTTCCGCCGTCCAACACGACATCCTCGTCGACGAGGAGACGAAACGACTGCTCTCGGAGGTGGCGGACGCGACACTGTCCGAGGGGGAACGCGCCGTTATCAGAGAGATTCGCCGCGAGCACGAGCGAAAGGTGCGCGTTCCGACCGACCTCGTCGAGAAGATCACCGAAGCGACCTCCGAGGCTCACCCGGTCTGGGCGGAGGCGAAAGCGGCGGACGACTTCGACGCGTTCGCCCCGACGCTCGAGGAGCTCGTGGAACTCAGACGCGAGTACGCCGAACACATCGATTCGGACGCCGATCCGTACGCGACGCTGTTTGCGGATTACGAGCCGTATCTCGACCTCGAAACCGCAGAGCGGGTGCTCGAAGAGCTCCGGGAAGGGCTCGTCCCCCTCATCGAGGCGATCGGAGATTCGGAGGCGGAGCCGTACGCGATCACGGGCACCTACCCGGAGGACGATCAGATGGAGCTCACGCGGGAAGCGCTGTCGACGCTCGGATACGACTTCGAGCGCGGGCGAGTCGACACGGCCCCGCATCCGTTCTCGACCGGAACGCAGTTCGACGCCCGCGTGACTACGCGATTCGATCAGTCTTCGCCGCTGGACTCGCTCGCGTCGACGATCCACGAGTTCGGGCACGCGAGTTACACGCTCGGCCTGCCACAGGAGGCGTACGGGACGCCGCTCGGCGAACACCGCGGACTGACCATACACGAGTCCCAATCGCGACTCTTCGAGAATCACGTGGGCCGTTCAGAGGCGTTCTGGGAACTGTTCGTCGACCGGTTCAACGAACAACACGGGACGGAGCTCGCGGCCAGACAGGCCTACGAGGCCGCAAATCAGGTGTACGAGGACAACCTCATTCGTGTCGAGGCGGACGAGTTGACCTACCACCTCCACATCGTCCTGCGCTTCGAGATCGAGCGCGAACTGTTCGCCGACGAACTCGCGATCGAAGAGATCCCAGCCGTCTGGAACGATCGGATGGAGGAGTATCTCGGCGTCCGCCCCGAGGGAGACGGGGAGGGCTGTCTGCAGGACATCCACTGGAGTCACGGCTCGTTCGGCTACTTCCCGACGTACTCGCTCGGTAGCGTCCTCGCCGCCCAGCTGTACGCCGCCGCCGAGGACGAGCTCGACAATCTGGGCGAGCAGATCGCCTCGGGCGAGTTCGACGCTCTCCGCGAGTGGCTCACCGAGAACGTCCACAGACACGGGCGCCGATACACCACCGACGAACTGATCGAGCGGGCGACCGGCGAACCGCTTTCGGCCGACTACTTCCTCGAGTACGCCGAGGCGAAGTTCGGCGAACTGTACGATCTCTAGCCGCTGTCGTGGAAATCCCAGTTTCTCGGTTTTCTCGACGGGTATTTAATCGTTAACCGGGAAATGCGCTCATCTATGGGAAGATGGGGAGAGGACAATCGCCACACGTTCGGGTCGAACACGCACGGACGCGTCATCGTCTTCATCGGACTGACGATCCTGTTCGTCGCGCTGGCCAGCACACCGGCCGACGCGCGATCGTCCCCGCCGTCGTTCGAAATCGAGACGATCAACGGCGAACCGGCGGATCAGGTAAACGAGATCGAGTTTCACGACGACGCGCCGATCGAAATCGAACTCGATGGGGTCGACGTTTCCGAATACCGATTCAACGTGACGATCGGTGAGTACGAGTACACTCTGTTCCCCGACGAGGACGGCGTCCTCGAAGCCCGTCGGGAGAATCCGTCGGAAGGTCAGTACACCCTGACGATGACGATCGTCCATCGCGGGGAGGAAGCGACGTCGGCCGAAACTGAAATCGAGATAACCGATGCCGGTGATCAGCCGCCCGCCGATCGGGACGATCCCGTCGAACCGTCGGAGTTCGAGATCGCGACCATCAACGGTGAACCGGCCGACCGGGTGAACGAAGTCGAGTTCCACGACGACGCACCGATCGAAATCGAACTCGACGGTGTCAACGCCTCCGAGTTCCGGTTCAACGTGAGTATCGGGGAGTACGAGTACACTCTCTCCCCTGACGACGGGGGTGTGCTTGAGACGCGTCGAGAGAACCCGTCGGAAGGCCACTACACGATGACGATGACGATCGTTCATCGCGGGGAGGAAGCGACGTCGGCCGAAACCGAAATCGAGATCACGGATGCTGGTGACCAACCGCCGGACGACCGGGACGAGCCGGTCGAACCGTCGGAGTTCGAGATCGCGACGATCAACAGCGAGTCGGCCGAAGAGGTTAACCGGGTCGAATTTCACGACGACGCGCCGATCGTCATCGAACTTGAGGGCGTCAATGTCTCCGAGTTCCGGTTCAACGTGAGTATCGGCGACCACCGGTATCGGCTGTATCCGGACGATGAGGGTGTGCTCGAAGCGCGTCGGGAGAACCCGTCGGAAGGCCACTACACGATGACGATGACGATCGTCCATCGCGGGGAGGAAGCGACGTCGGCCGAAACTGAAATCGAGATAACCGATGCCGGCGACCGACCGGAGCCCGACCGCGACCGTGAGGACGAATCGGGTGAAAGACCGACTGAAGACGACCCCGAGACGGACGCCGATAGCGAGTCGCCGGATAACGGCGACGTCGACGACGTTCCCGGGTTCGGAATCGCGGTCACCCTCTTTGCGCTCTCCGTGGCGCTCGTCCTGGCGTGGAGGCGTCCTCGGGAGCGGACGTAGGGGCGTCCGTACTCGTCACACCGATCCGATCGGTGCCGCCGGGCTTTTCTACGACCGCCCCTACGAACGGGTATGGACGTGGACGCGAAACGTGCGGCTGCGATCGAGGATCTCCGGCGCTTCGACGGCGTCGTAATCGCTTTCTCCGGCGGCGTCGACTCCGCGGTCGTCGCCGCGCTCGCCAACGAGGCGATCGGCGATCGAGCCGTCGCCTGCACCGCCAAAAGCGAGACGCTTCCGGCGGCCGAGTTGACGGATGCGAAACGGGTCGCAGACGAGATCGGAATCCGCCACGAGATCGTCTCCTTTTCGGAGCTCGATAGCGACGCGTTCGCCGAGAACGACGACGAACGCTGCTATCACTGCCGGTCGATGCGGCTCGGCCGGATGTTCGATACGGCCCGAAAGCTGGACATCGAGACGGTCTGTGACGGGACGAACGCCTCCGATCCGGGCGAAGGGCACAGGCCGGGGCTTCGAGCCGTCGAAGAGATGAACGCCTACTCCCCGCTTCTCGAACACGATATCACGAAAGAGGAGGTTCGGGCGATTGCCCGCGAGTACGATCTGTCGGTGGCCGAGAAGCCGTCGATGGCGTGTCTCTCCTCGCGGATCCCGACGGGACTGGAAGTCACCGAAGAGCGACTGAGCCGGGTCGAGAAGGCCGAGACGCTGCTGCGAACGTGGGGGTTCGAGCAGTTCCGCGTTCGCGATCACGACGGGCTGGCCCGGATCGAAGTCGGCGCGGACGAACTCGATCGGGCGCTCGATCCCGAGTTCGCCGCGGCGGTTCGGAGACACCTCACGGACGTCGGCTTCGACCACGTGACGCTCGATCTGGAGGGCTACCGGACGGGAAGCGTCTCGCCGGCGAACGACGGTGCGGATGAGAACGCGGTTGACGCCGAAAGCGTCTTCGAGACGGAGTATCCGACGAACGATTGAGCGCGACAGGGCGGTTGATTACTCCCGCCAGTCGACAACGTTCTGCCTGACGACGACCGGGGCGCTTTCGGTCCGAAACTCGGTGGCGGAGCAGTTTTCCATGCTGTGTGTCGAGAGTGCCTCGGTCAGTTCGATATCTTTTACATGTCCGAGGAGACAGCGAAGCGGACCACCGTGTGTGACGACGAGTGTCGTTCCACCGCTATCGAGAAGTTCGTCGAACCGCCCGGTCACGCGGTCTGCGAGTTCGCGGAACGATTCACCGCCCTCTGGAACGGCTTCGGTCGCCCGGTAGGCCTCGTCCCCGAGACCGAACGTCGGGTAGCGTTCCTCGACATCGTCGTACGAAAGTCCCTGATAGACGCCGAGATTCCGCTCGCGCCACGCGGAGTCGTACGACACCGGTCGATCACCGATTCCCTCGAGCAACAGTTCGGTCGTCTGTCGTGTCCGCACCAGGTCCGAAGAGAGAATGCGGTCGAATTCGTACTGCTCGGCGAGCCATCGACCGGCGGAGACAGCTTGCTCGCGGCCGAGGTCGTTCAGCGGGACGGGAGCCCATCCCTGCATGCGGCCGTTTCGGTTCCAGTCAGTCTCGCCGTGGCGGACGGCGACGACGCGTGTCATATCGGTCCGTAGACCGTGGAGCGGTATCAGATTGACGGACGATCGGGGAGCGGTGCCAGTCGAGGACACCAGACAGCATACACGGGCCCGATGATCTCGAGGAGTGATAGCCGAGTCGTATGCGGGAACCGAACCGACGACGTCGAGATCATCTCAGAGGCAACAAAAACGCAGGACAGCCGTACTGATCACTCAGTGTATACGTCGAACGCCGCGTCGTACCGCTCTCGGAAGCCCTCATACGCATCCGGATCGATGTCGATACAGACGAATCGCGCGTCGTCGCCGAACAGACGGCGAGTCGCGATCGCCGCCGGGGCGGTGCCCGCACAGGGAACGACCACGAGCTCGCCGGGATCGACGAGGCCGTCGATCCACGCCTCGTAGGGACCGACGGGTTTGGCACGGCCACCGCGACCGTAGGTGTCGAGTGGCCACGAGGCGACCTGTCGGGCCGAGACGTCGGTCCGCCGATCCGTCGGCCCCTTGTGTGCGAAAATGACACCGTAGCCGCCGGTCGTCAGAAACGGACCGTGGGTACCGCGGTCGGGCTCGCCATCGTCGGTGAGATACGTGACGCCGCCGATTCGGCGGAAGCCGCCGCCCTCGTGATGCTCGGTCGCGTCGCCCCACGTCTCGCGAAGATACGAGACGAAGCGCGGCAGCAGCCAGTCGTCGACATCGGCGACGAGCCAGCCGCCCGGGACGAGCGCATCGTAACAGGCGTCAACGATCCGGGCAGTCGTCAGCGTATCAGTCACTTGATCGCCGTCGACGGGCTGATCCTCGTCGAACGGGTGCAGCTGATAGTTGACGGTCGTTTGCTCGCGGCGCTGCGGGCGGGCCCACGCATCGTCGAGAAAGATCGCGGCGGCCTCGTTGTCGAACGTCTCGAGATGCTCGAGGGCATCGCCAACGATGTACTCGCCGCCGGGTCCGACGCGGTGTCGCGTCCCGGCCGCTGTCGTCACCTGTCCGCTATCGTCCGTCCCCGACGTGTCGTCGGCTGCCGTCATCAGTTACAGTTCGTTGTGGAGGCGGACGAAGGAACATTTCGGGCACCCACGATCAGTCGAGG
>CAYQWI010000094.1:0-6899 GCA_964421165.1 uncultured Natronomonas sp. | reverse complement strand
TGACTCGTCTACCTCTACGGTACCCTCTACGTTATCCGCTCCGGCCGGTTGAATTGGCATTCCGTCCGGTGATTCGAAGGGCGTCCGGATAACGCCAATTGACTCGTAGTGGAACTGGTCTTTAGACATGTTACTCCCTCAGTCCCCGAATATAAAAGCAGTGTCGTGACCGACTTGCGCCCTACATCTTGCACGACTTCAGAAAGATGCGTCGAATTTGATAGTTCGATTGAGCAACGAGGTATTCGCAAGTCCACGGTTGAAGCTACGCTCACAGTCTTCCGGGGCCGGGGGCGAATCCACAAGGATTTGAAGGGACCCCATCAAACGAAGCCATATGGCAGACCAGTCGTTTCTGGAACGGCGACTCGACGCGAGCACCTGGCCGATAGCAGTCGGCGATCTCGTCGTCCTGCTGGCGTTCCTCTTTGTCGGAACATTACAACACTCGACGCTCGATCAACTGCAGGCGGATCCGACGATCTACCTCCTCGCAGCCGGGCCGTTCATCCTCGGATGGCTCATCTGTGCCCCCCTCGTCGGGGCGTACTCACCAGGTGGCGGCTCCGCGCCGAACTCATCGATTCCGCTCGCGATCCGCTCGTGGATTCCCGCCGCGGTCGTCGGGTTACTCGTCCGCGTCGTCGCGATCCCCGGCCGCGGTGCCGACGTGACGTTCGCGGTGATCATGATCGTCGGCGGTGCCGTCGTCTTGGCGGTGTGGCGATTCCTCTATTTCAAGCTTCGGTGACGGTTTCACGCCCGCTACCGTCATTTCGAACCCGTATTCGATCGGTCGAACCGATAGTCCGGCCGTCTCGATCGCGGCCTCGAGTTCCGCGGCCGTATAAAAGCTCGAGTGGAACCCGACCACGGATTCCGCGAGTTCGAGCGCGTGGCCGAGGCGAGTGGCTCGGTCGAACTCCCGAACGACGAGGACGCCACCGGGGGCGAGGACGCGGGATGCCTCGACGAGACAGCGGTCGGGATCGGGAAAGTGGTGCAACGCATCGACGACCAAAACGGCGTCGACCGATCCGTCCGGATGCGGGAGGTGGGTCGCGCTGGCTCGCACCGCCTCCGTGCCTTTCTGACGCGCGCGCTTCAACATTCCACCGGCGGGATCGACGACGGTCGCGCCGACGGTTCGAGCGACCCGGCCGGAGCCGCCACCGACTTCGATAATCCGATCGATGTCCCGGTCGGCAACCACCAGCCCTTTCCGTATCGCCGTCTCGTCGGCAGCGGGCATGAACAGATCGTACAGCGGAGCGAACAGATCGAACGCCCGTACGTCCCAGCGCATGCGCGATACTCGGAGCGCCGGGCATAACACCGTTGCCCCCGAAAAGCGGGTATGGAGACCGTCCTGTTAGGGTGGCCCCCCGACGGGCCGACGCTGCGGCTCGATTATCGACGGTTTAGCTACGCCGGAAAGTTCGTCGTCTCGAGCACCGGGAAAGCGGTCGTTCGCGATCCCGGAGAAGGAACTGACGGCGAGTACGACGACCAGATCCTCGCCGCCGTCGCGTTCAATGCGGATCGAAACGAACGGGAAACCCTCTGGCTCCGGTATATAACGGTTCGAACGGATCTCCGGGGAAACGGTCTGGGGCCACACCTGTGTCGGTTCGTCACGGATCGGGCGGCCGACCGTGGCTACGATCGGCTCAAGATCGCGGTGAACAACCCCTTCGCGTACGAGGCGTTGTACAAAGTCGGCTTTACGTTTACCGGTGAGGAAACTGGAGTCGCCGAGCTCGTCCTCGAACGACCCGCTGGAGAAACGGCTGCCGATCGGTCGCGTGAGACGTACCAGTCCGGACTCGATCGGTATCGGGCGAGGGATCTATCGTCCAGCGAACGGGCCTTTTTAAACGAAAAACGAGGTGCGGATCCCCCGGAGAGGAGCCGCCCCGACCGGCGGTTTCAAACCCGTGTCGACCGAAGTGATCGGTAATGGGAAATGCGGATTTAAGACAGCTGGCGGTCATCGAACCGAAGCCGTTCGACGAACTCGGCGGATCGGTCATCGCGATCGACGCCCACAACTGGCTGTATCGGTATCTGACGACGACGGTTCGGTTCACGTCGAGTTCGGTCTACACGACTGACGACGGGACGGAAGTCGCGAACCTTATCGGCGTCGTACAGGGGCTCCCGAAATTCTTCGAAAACGATATCACACCGGTCTTCGTCTTCGACGGGGCTGTTACCGAGTTGAAAGACGACGAGGTCCAGACCCGTCGCGAGCAACGCGAACGGTACGAAGCGGAACTGGAAGACGCGAGATCGGGGGAGACGGAGGTAGACGCAGCCACGATTTCGACGCTCGAATCTCGGACCCAGCGGCTCACGCCGACGATTCAACAGACGACCCGCGAACTGCTCGATCTACTGGACGTGCCGATCGTCGAGGCACCCGCGGAGGGGGAGGCGCAAGCGTCCTATATGGCCCGATACGGCGATGCGGATTACGTCGGATCGGAGGACTACGACACGCTCCTGTTCGGTGCCCCGTACACGCTTCGAGGGCTGACGAGTTCGGGGGACCCCGAGTGTATGTATTTCGAGCGAACCCTCTCGGAACTCGATCTGACGTGGGAGGGGCTCGTCGACGCCGCGATTCTGATGGGGACGGATTTCAACGACGGAATTTCGGGGATCGGACCGAAGACTGCGGTGACGCTGATAAACGAACACGGCGACCTGTGGAGCGCGCTCGAGGCTCGCGACGAAAGCATTCCACACGCCGATCGGATCCGCGAGCTGTTCTTGGATCCGACGGTCACCGACGAGTGCGAGTTCGATACCGATATCGATCCCGACATCGACGCGGCGAAACGCTACGTCACGGAGGAGTGGGGAGTGCCGGCCGATGAAGTCGAACGCGGGTTCGAACGGATCGAAGAATCCGTCGTTCAAACCGGGCTCGATCGCTGGAGTTAATCGCCGTCGAACTCGGCGGCCCCCGTACGACGACATCGGATCGTAGGTCCTGGACGTCTCCGATCCCGGCTGCCGCCAGTGCGGCGGGTTTTTGGTTCTCGCTACCCGACGTTCCGATATGACTCCCGAGGAAGTGCAAGCACGGATCGAAGACGCGCTCGAGGATTGTGAAGCGATGGTCGGGCGCGCACGCGGGAAGCACGATGATGACCATCTGCGCGCGACGGTCGTCTCACCGGCCTTCGAGGGACGCTCGCTCGTCGAACAACACCAGCTCGTTTACGACGCGCTCGGCGACGCGATGACGACCGAAATCCACGCCCTGGAGTTGACGACCCGCACACCCGAAAACGGATAATCCGCGCGATCCGGGACGTGATCGTCCAAACAACGCCTGCTTTTTACTCGTGCGCGTCGACTGGTGGATATGACCGACCACGCGGCTCAAATTCCATTGATCGACACGAACCTCTTTATCACCGTTTCCGGGCCACCTGGATGCGGAGCAACCACGTTGTGTACTCAACTCGCGGCAGCGATGGATTGTCCGTACGTCTCCGGTGGAGACATCTTCCGAGATCTCGCTGACGAACGGGGGATGAGCATCACACAGCTCAGTGCCGAAGCGCAAGAATCGGACGAGATCGACAGAGCGCTCGATCAGCGTCTGCAAGCGATCGCCGAGAAGTGGGCGGCGACCGACAAGCCGTTCGTTCTCGAGTCCCGGTTGGCCGGCTGGCTCGCCGGGGAGCGTGCCGATCTCCGGATCTACCTCGACGCACCCGGGGAGGTCCGGAAAGAGCGGATCAGCGACCGAGAGGAGACGGCCGCAGAAATGAGCGTCCGAGAGGTGAACGAAACCGGTCGGTATCGATCGTACTACGATCTCGATATGGAGGACCGGACGTTCTACGATGTACATATAAATACGGCTCGGTGGAGCAAGCGCGGCACGTTCGAACTCGTTCGAACGGCGATCGATCAGTACGAACCCGAAAGCGACGAAGGCGCGTTCGAAACGCCGGCAGCCGAGTTCGACCTGTAGAGCTCGGTCCGTCCCTCCCGATCGATCCCTGTGACGACGTTTTCGGTGATCTTTAGCGCCCCCCGCGAGACGACGTACACATGACGGACGACTCAGAGTACCGGACAGAACGCGACAGCCTCGGCGAGATGCAGGTCCCGGCCGACGCCTACTGGGGCGCACAGACCCAACGCGCAGTAGAGAACTTCCCGATCTCGGGGATCACCTTCGGACGTCGGTTCGTTCGCGCGCTCGGGATCGTCAAGAAAGCGGCCGCACAGGCCAACCGGGAGCTCGGCCTCGTCGAAGGGGACAAAACCGACGCGATCGTCGAAGCCGCGGACGAAGTCATCGCCGGCGAACACGACGAGCAGTTCCCGGTCGACGTATTCCAGACGGGATCGGGGACCTCCTCGAACATGAACGCGAACGAGGTGATCTCGAACCGCGCGACGGAGATCTACGGCGGCGAGATCGGCACCCGGGAGATCCATCCGAACGATCACGTCAACTACGGTCAATCGAGCAACGACGTGATCCCGACGGCGATGCACGTCGCCGCGCTCGAGGCCGTCGAGAAGGACGTGATTCCGGCCCTCGAACTGCTTGCCGAAGAATTGGCGAAGAAGGAAGAAGCGTTCGACGACGTCGTCAAGACCGGACGAACCCACCTGCAGGACGCGACTCCCGTCCGACTCGGTCAGGAGTTCGGTGGGTATCGAACACAGATCGAGAAGGGCATCGATCGCGTCGAGACGACGCGAGAGCGTCTCGGTGAACTCGCCCTGGGTGGGACCGCGACGGGGACCGGACTCAATACGCATCCGGAGTTCCCGGCGCTCGCCGCCGAGAACATCGCCGCAGAGACGGGGCTGGCGTTCCGCGAAGCCGACAACCACTTCGAAGCCCAGGCCGCCCACGACGCCATGAGCGAGGCGCACGGCGCGCTTCGAACGGTCGCCGGGTCGATGAACAAGATCGCGAACGACCTCCGCTTGCTCGCGTCCGGTCCACGAAACGGATTGGGTGAGATAGAACAGCCGGAAAATCAGCCGGGGAGCTCGATCATGCCCGGAAAGATCAACCCGGTCGTCGCCGAATCGGTCAATCAGGTTCACAAACAAGTCATCGGTAACGACGCCGCCGTCGCTGCCGGCGCGGCCCGCGGCGAGATCGACTTGAATCTGTACAAACCGGTGTTAGCGCACAATTTCCTCCAGAGCGCGTCGCTCATCGCCAACAGCGCCGAAGTGTTCGGCGAACGCTTCGTCGGCAAACTCGAAGCGAACGTCGATCACTGCGAGAAGGCGGTCGAGCAGTCGATGGCGCTGGCGACGGCACTCAACCCGGCGATCGGCTACGATTCGGCGTCGAAAGTCGCAAAGAAGGCGCTCGCGGAGGGTAAAACCGTCCGCGAAGTCGCGGTAGCGGATAGGTATCTCACGGAAGAGGAAGCCGACGAGGTGCTCGACCCGCGCGCGATGACGGAACGGGTTATCCTCGGAAGCGACGACTAGGCTTCGGGAAAGTATATATAAATCTACTGGCCGTTATTCTCGTCTTGAAAACGGTAAGGCTTGATTAATATACGTAGGTCCTACTGGGTGATATGTCGAAGATGGAGTCACCAACGCGCATCGGATCCGAAGACAGCAGTCAGTCCATAACCGTCTCACAGCTCCGCGCCGAGCTCAACGGTACCGGACAGTCCGAAGAACCCGGAACGGCCGTCTCGGAAGTCGTCTCCGAAGTCGAGTCGTCGCTTTTCGGCTCCGAGTCGTTCTCATTCGAAGAAACGCACGTCAAATCCTCGCTCGACGAACTGCTTCTCTCCTTGGTCGCCCTCCGTTCCGCGGATACGCACGGAAAACAACTGCTCGATGATCTGGCCCAGGAGTTCGATACGATCCTCAGCCCCGGAACAGTGTATCCCCGTCTGCACGAGCTGTGCGATGCGGAAGTCCTCGAACAGCGCGAACTCGTCAAGACGAAGGAGTACACCCTCGCCGACACGGAACTCGCCCGTTCGAACGTCGCTGCCGCGGCCCGCCAGCATCTCGCGCTCGGTATGGTGTTGCGAGCCGCGCTCGAACGCGGCGACTTCGAGTAACTCGGACCCGCACTTTTTCGACACCGTCCCCGCCACGTCGATGGTGTCTTTTTTCACTATCCGCGACGCACCGGAGGGTAATGAGTCACGATTACGAGGAACTTGGCCTCGTCGCCGGGCTGGAGATTCACCAACAGCTCGATACCGAAACCAAACTCTTCTGTAACTGCCCGACGGAGCGACGCGAGCCGTCCGAATCAGTCCGCTCTTTTACCCGCTATCTTCATCCGACGAAATCCGAACTCGGCGAGCTCGATGAAGCCGCGCTCGAAGAGTCCCGGGTCGACCGGGAGTTCGAATACCTCGCCTTCGATACGACCTGCCTCGTCGAGGAGGACGACGAACCGCCGGGACAGCTCGACGAGGAGGCGCTCGAGACGACTCTCGAAATCGCCACGCTCATGGACGCGACGGTCGTCGACCGAGCGCACGTGATGCGGAAGATCGTCGTCGACGGCTCGAACACGTCGGGATTCCAGCGATCGACGCTCATCGCGACCGACGGCGAAATCGAGACTGCCGACGGTCCGATCGGAATCGCGGATATCCTCCTAGAGGAAGAATCTGCCGCCCGAATAGAGGAGCGAGACGACGGCGTCACGTACGGGCTCGACCGCCTCGGCGTCCCGCTCGTCGAGATCGGAACGGAGCCGGACATCCGAACGCCGGAGGGGGCCCGAGAAGCCGCCGAGCGGATCGGGATGTTGCTCCGATCGACCGGGAAAGTAAAGCGCGGCCTCGGGACGATCCGACAGGACGTGAACGTCTCGATCGCGGAGGGTGCTCGCGTCGAGATGAAAGGCGTCCAGAGCCTCG
>CAYQWI010000093.1:0-6953 GCA_964421165.1 uncultured Natronomonas sp. | reverse complement strand
GTTCTTCGTACACCATATCTGTGTTCACGTTGGCGAAAGTGAAAAGTTTTCTAGACCCGGATACAGCCCGGTTGCCACGAATCGATATCGTTCGATTTTCGTGGTTTCGAAGGGAGAGAAACGTGTTAACTTGTCTCAGGATACTACTATATGCTCTGAGTCGTTACCCGAATATGACCATGAAAAAGCAGGAGTTAATTCATCTCCACGGCCTCCTTGCAGAGGTATGTAACCACTACGAGCAGATGGCAGAGTGTGAGGTAGAACACGTAGAGTACTCCGAACTCGGCGTCCGACCGACATCGATCCACAAATCAAAAACGGACCACAAAGCGGCCGTCTTCGCGCTCGCCGACGGCATTACGGAAGAGATGGAACAGAAGACAGAGCCAGCAGTTTCGGCCACCGCTGACTAATTTGTCGCATCTGCGGATATAGATGGGTCACGTTTCGGTGAGCGGTGACGCTGAAAAACGAACCACGGATTCGACGCCATCGACGGATCTCGGAGTATCTCCGATCTGACGCTCACTCTTCGAGAAGATCTTCGAATTCGGGCAACACGTCGCCGTCGGCCGCCTCTCCGTTATCCTTGGGCGTCTCTGTCGTCGTGTCGCCGCCATTCGATCCGCCGTTGTCGTCGGCATCCCCTCCTCCGTTCTCATCTTCGTCCCCATCTCCGTCCTCGTCGTCGATACGCTCTATCTCGAGAACTTCTAACGGGATGTTTCGCAGCCGTTGTCCGATCTCTTTGCGCGCGATCCGTGCGGCGTGCTCGTTCCGCTCGACGTTGAAAACCGTCATCTCGAGTTCGAGTGCGACGAGTCCCTCGTCCGCAGCGATGAATGCAGGTTCCTGTGGCTCGTTACAGTGTGGACAGCTTCGCGTCCCCATATCGATCTCGACGTAGTTGAGGTCGGGGTTCAACATCTCGCCGGTCTTCGAAATAGCGATCCGAATCGCCTCGTCAGCCGTTTCCACGTCGTACACCGGGACTGCAGCTTCGACGACAACTCGGCAATCCATGGTAACACATTGCGCCCCCTGTGCCAAGAACCTTCGCCCTGCCGTCGAAACGCGATGGGACGGTAGTGCGGGACTGCGATCGTCCCGACTCGAAAGGACGAAACCCGTCCGGGTCCTTCGGTGGGTATGGAGACTGGAAGCCGCCCGATCACGGCGTTCGACGGCGGACTCGATCTATCGAAGACGCTCGAAAGCGGCCAGTCGTATCTGTGGCGGCGCGAAGACGGTCGAATGTACGACGATTCCCTCGACGGATCTCCGTGGTATTACACCGTGCTCCCGGCGACGAAAACCGAGACGAACGAGCCGGAAGTGATCCGAGCGAGACAGTCGAACGGGGTTCTCGAGTGGAACGCGTCGACGAAGGACGCCTCCGAACACCTCGACGAACTGCTCCGACTCGGCGATGATCTCGATTCGATACTCGATGAGACGCCGGCGGATCCGCTCATCGATCGGGCCTACGAGGCACATCGCGGGATGCGACTCGTTCGCGATCCGCCGTTCGGCTGTCTGATTTCGTTCATCTGTTCGGCACAGATGCGGGTCGAACGGATCTACCGCATGCAAACCGCACTCGCCGAGGCGTACGGCGACTCGGTTCGTTTCGATGGGAGCGAATACCACGCGTTCCCGACGCCGGAACAGCTGTCGTCGGCAACCGAGAGCGAACTCCGGGAACTCTCGTTGGGCTATCGCGCACCGTACGTCCAGCGAACGGCGACGATGATCGCTGACGGGAACGCGTCTCCGACGGAAGCGCTCGATCTCGACTACGAGGACGCCCGGGAGTCGCTAACCCGATTCGTCGGCGTCGGACGGAAAGTCGCGGATTGCGTCCTGTTGTTTTCGCTCGGTTACCTCGAGGCCGTTCCGCTCGATACGTGGATCCGATCCGCGATCGAAGAGCACTACCCCGAGTGCGATCGCGGCAACTACGTCGAAACGTCCAGAGCGATCAGGGCGCAGTTCGGGGGGACGTATGCCGGATACGCACAGACGTACGTGTTTCACCACCTTCGGACGAGTTGAACGGTTCTTTCGGGTAGACTGAACGTTTTTACTGCCGCGTGTCGGAGTTCAGAACATGGAGGGCCGAACGCGCGCACACGTCTTCGTCTCCGGTCGCGTACAGGGCGTTTACTACCGAGCATCGACGCGGCAGAAAGCCCACGAATCGGGCGTCGATGGCTGGGTGAAGAATCTCTCCGACGGACGTGTCGAAGCTGTCTTCGAGGGAGAGCACGATTCCGTCGAGGCGATGATCGAGTGGTGTCGAACGGGGAGTCCGAAAGCCCGCGTTCACGATGTCGAAGTAGAGTACGAGGAACCGACCGGTCTCGAATCGTTCGAGGTTCGTCGATAGGGACTGGCCGCCTCCCCGTCAGCGCAACGATTACTGTGGTTCGACCGAAACGAGGAACCATGATCTCGAGCACGGAGATGGCTGTCGTGGACGCGAACGCCGAAGCGCTCGGCGTTCCGCGGAAGCAGCTGATGGAATCGGCGGGGAACGCTGTCGCCCGCGCCGTACGCGAAATCGCGGAGCCGGGTGCATCTGTCGTGCTCGTTTGCGGCCGCGGAAACAACGGCGGTGACGCCTTCGTCACTGCCCGGTTTCTCTCGGAGTACGACGTAACAGTCCATCTTCTCGGTCGAGCGGAGACTATCACGACAGAAATCGCTCGGGACAACTGGGAGGCGCTCCGGGCTGCCGAACTCGACGCGCGGGAAATCAGCGACTCGGCCGAGATCGATCTCGGAGAACCGGATGCGATTGTCGACGCGATGCTCGGGACCGGTGTGACTGGCGCGCTCAGGGAACCGGAATCGACCGCCGCAGAGCTGATAAACGACGCCGACGCGCCCGTTATCTCGGTCGACGTTCCGTCGGGCGTCGATTCCGACACCGGCGACCGCGAGGGTGTCGCCGTCGACGCGGATCGCGTCGTGACGTTTCACGACACCAAACCCGGATTGGACGCTATCGACGCGGCGGTCACTGTCGCCGATATCGGGATTCCGAACGCCGCCGAGTCGTTCGTCGAACGCGGCGATCTCCTCCGACTCTCCCGAGACCCTACGGCGCATAAAGGCGATTTCGGACGCGTGCTCGTTATCGGTGGCGGGCCGTACACGGGGGCACCGGCGCTGTCCGCGCAGGCAGCGCTGCGCGCCGGTGCGGATCTGGCCTACGTGGCGGCTCCCGAAGCGGTCGCCAGGGACATTCAGGGGTACAGCGAAGACCTCATCGTCCGTCCGTTCCCCGGCGACCGTCTCGAACCGTCAGACAGCCAGCAACTGCTAACGCTGGCGGCGGAGATGGATTGTGTGGTTTTCGGTCCGGGCCTCGGAGACGCCCCTGAAACGCTCGAGGCGGTCTCTTCGTTCCTTTCTTCGTTTAGTGGTGTCGCCGTCGTCGACGCCGACGCCTTACAGGTCGTCCCCGGGATAGACACCGACGCGACGCTCGTCTGTACGCCCCATCAGGGGGAGTTACAGAAGATGGGGGGCGAGACGGCCGACGACTGGCGCGAGCGCGCCGATCTGGTCGAAGCGTTCGCCGCCGAGATTGGATCGACAGTGCTCGTGAAGGGAGCCTACGATGTCATCTCCGACGGCGACCGAACTCGGATCAACCGCACGGGGAACCCCGGAATGACGGTCGGCGGGACCGGCGACGTGCTCGCGGGGGCGACGGGGGCGATGGCCTGCGTGCTCGATCCGCTCGCTGCCGCGTCTCTCGGTGCGTACGCGAACGGGCGGGCCGGCGACCTCGTCGTCGAAGAGAACGGATACGGGCTCGTAGCGACTGACCTCCTCGATGCACTTCCGCGAGCACTGTGGCCCGAGGCGGACTGATCGCTGTCGAACGTCCCGATGGGTTCTTCGCCCCGGCGTCGAACAGTGTACTATGAGCGATGGGTCCGATCTCACGCACGTCACGGAGGACGGAAATGCACAGATGGTCGACGTAGGAGACAAACCGGACAGCGCGCGCCGCGCCGTCGCTCGCGGCCGAATCGATCTGGGTGAATCGACGATCGCCGCGATCGAAGCGAACACCGTCGAAAAAGGGGACGTGCTCGCAGTCGCACGCGTCGGTGCGATACGCGCAGTCAAACACACGTGGGAGACCATCCCGATGTGCCATCAGATTCCGATCACGAACGTCGAGACGGAGTTCGCCATCGACGACGACGGCCTCGAACTCACGGTGGCCGTCGAGACGTCCGGGAAGACCGGCTGTGAGATGGAAGCGCTCGAGGGCGTAACGACCGGGTTAAACGTCGTCTGGGACATGGTGAAAGCGGCCGAAAAAGACGATGATGGACAGTATCCAGGAACGCGGATTACGGACGTCGAGGTCGTCTCGAAGGAGAAACGAGCGCTGTGAAACGAACTATTCGGCGGGCGGAGCCGACAGCTCTCGCGCCTTCGAGCGGGCTTGCTCGATGATCGCCGGACGGGCCTCGAAAACGATCGTCACCTGCTCTCCGTAATCGACGTCCTCGACGTTCGTGCGGTCGTGGATCCACGACACCAGGCTCATCGTCTCGTCCGTCATCGGGAGCACGAGCCGCTCCTCCCGCCACGCGGGGAGTTCGGCGTCGATCCGGGCGCGGAGCCCGTCAATGTTTTCGCCGGTCTTTGCACTGATTACGACTGGATCCGGTGCCAGCGCGGAGAGCGCTTCCCGTTTTTCCTGTAGTTCGTCGTCGTCGACTGCGTCGGCCTTGTTCAAGACCGTGATAATCGGCGCTTCGTTTCGCTCGTATAGGGTATCGTGACACGTCACGAGTTTCTCTCGAATCTCTTCGAGCGGATCGGATACGTCGACGACGAGCAACACAAGGTCAGCTCGGTACACCTCCGAAAGCGTCGAACGGAACGATTCGACGAGCCAGTGGGGCAGATCCGAGATGAACCCGACGGTATCGGTCACGAGGACGTTTCGTCGATCGAACTCCGCGCGCCGCGTCGTCGTTCCGAGCGTTGTGAACAGTCGATTTTCCGATTCCGCGGTCGCGTCGAGATCCGGATGCAGCCCCTCGTTTTCATCGATATCGACATCGCTCGCCAGCCGCCGAAGCAACGTCGATTTTCCGGCGTTCGTATAGCCCGCGAGCGCGACGAGATCGAAGCCGGACTCTCGACGCTGTTCGCGGCGGTGAGATTCGGTTCGCTCGATCCGCTCTAACTCGTCGCTGATTCGGCTGATACGGGCTTTGATATCCCGCTCTCTGGATTCGTCGTACTCTCCGAGACCCATAAACCCCGGTCGCTCGTCTCGCCTTGCGAGCGACACTTTCGCTTCAACCCGTGGCAGCTCGTATCGAAGCTCGGCGAGTTCGACCTGCAGTTGTGCCTTCTTCGTTTGGGCGCGCTGACCGAAGATATCGAGGATGAGCTTGAACCGATCGAACACTTCGACGCCCTCCGGGAGTTCGTTCCCGAGGTTGTACGTCTGATACGGTCCCAATCGGTTATCGAAGATTACCGTCGTTGCCTCCGTCCCCGCGAGGAGTGTGGCCAATTCGCCGACTTTTCCCTCCCCCAAACAAAGTGCGGGATCTTCGGTGCGCGTCTGTGTCACCTCGCCGACGACCGTGTAGCCGGCTGCACGGGCTAGCTCGCGTATCTCTGTCGTGTCCGGATGGCCGTCGTCGACGCGTTTCACGACGACCGCCCGACCGTTGTGTCCAGTCACTCATCAGGAGTACGTCGTCACGGTATTTAACTATCCGGCCGGGGCGAAAACGCTACCGCGTTTCGATGTCGTCTTCGTCCTTGACGATCCTCGTTTCGGCCTCGCCGCTCGTGTGTTCGTTGACGAGATCGTAGAACTCGTTTTGGAGGCCCGCGGGGAACCGTAACACGCCGACCCACGAGCCGTCGGACTGCCACTCTTCGTTTTCGAGCTCGCCGAACTGCCTGATCTGCGCCTGTGCGCTCCCGGCGTACTCGGCGGGGATCTGCACCGCGATGACGACTTCGTCGAACCGGATCGGAATCACCGGCCGAAGGGCGTCTAACGCGTCGTCGACCTGCGTTTCGACCGGCTCCATCGGATCGATCTGAAATCCCGCCTCCTCGAGCGCGCGCTCGATCCGCTCGGGCGGATGCGGCGCGTCGTCCATCTGTGGGTTGACCGCATTCCGCGCGATCTGGTTGATCAGCTGGTTGTGCTTTTGCTCTTGCATCTCACGGCGCTGTTCGGCCGTGATCTGGATCTCACCGCGTTCAATGACCTCCGGTATGATCTCGAGGGGATCGGTCGTTTCGAAAACGTCTTCCAGGGAGCTCTCCGGCGGCCGATCACCAGTGGAAGCGTCCTCGAAAACGTCCTCTGCGGCGATAACGTCCTCGAGTTCGCCGTCGAACTCGCCGCGTTTTATGGCGAGCGCAGCGTCCGGATCGACCAGTACCTCGAAACGCTGACCGTGCGACTCGAGGCGCGCCGTCACTGCCTCGTCAAGTGATATCATACGTGTCGGTACGCGCGCCGGGGCATAAAAGATGTTCCCAAACGGCGCGGCGACGTGTTCGTTACTCTTCGGTTTCGTCGCCTTCGTCGTCCGCTGTCTCGAGGAGATCGTGCGCTTCGAGGTGGGATTCGATCTCTTCGTCGGACAGTTGCGTGAACCCTTCGTCGCCGACCGAAATCGTGGCGAGACCGATACCCTCCGGTGTGAGCTTCCCGTCGTTGACCGACGCGAGCGCTTCGAGGGCGAGTCCGACGCCGTCGTCGAGGGAGATATCCTCGCTGTAGTGCTCCTCGAGGTAATCCTCGATATCGCCGCGGTCGGCGCCGACGGCCAACGCCTGCCACTCGTACGGCGTTCCGGACGGATCCGTCTCGTAGAGACGCGGTTCGCCGTCCTCGATGCCGCCGATGATCAACGCGACGCCGAACGGGCGCGCGC
>CAYQWI010000092.1:0-7044 GCA_964421165.1 uncultured Natronomonas sp. | reverse complement strand
ATAATACCACGAGGCGCTTCCCACCCCGTGATAACGTCCGATTGGGTCCCGCAGCTTTTCGATGGTGACTGTCGCCGCGGAACAGCCGTCGCTACTGGATGACGGTAACCGGGACGGTGGCGCGCTCGACGACGCCTCGTGCGACGCTACCCAACACCCGCGCTGCTGAGCCGGACAGTCCCCGGTGGCCAACGTAGATGGTATCGATCCCTTTGGCTTCGGCGTAATCGGTTATCACTCGGACGGGATCACCATAGAGTAGATCGCTGTCCGCGTCTCGCCCCAACTCCGAAGCGTATTCGGTCGCTTCATCCAGTACCGTTCGACCGTGCTTTTCTGCGGCATCGAGACTATCGATGATCAGTCGATCCCGGCGTTCAGACATCGAGGAAGGTTCGTCACCGCCGGTGTCGTAGACGTCCGGTTCGACCGCATGGACCAGCGTGATCGATCCGCCGGTGGCGTTCGCGATGTTCGTCGCGTACTCGATCGCCCGATCACTCTGTTCTGAACCGTCGACTGCGACGAGCAGTTTCATATCGGAACATCGGCCCTCGATCGATTAAACCGACCGTCTCGTCTCACGAATTGAGAACGGCTGGCGGCCGACCTCTCGGACGATTATCGGATGATCGTCACCGGTACCGGTGCGCGGCGGACGACCGTTTCCGCGACGCTCCCGAGTAACAGTCGGGAGACGCCGGATCGTCCGTGGCTTCCCATGACGATGTGGTCGACATCGTTCTCCTCGGTGTACTCGACGATCTCTTGGGTCGGTCGACCGATCTCCACCGTCGTTTCGATGGTCGTCGAATCCGATACACCGGCCTCACGAAGTCGGTCTCTCGCTTGGGCACACAGTTTCTCGCCCCGTTCGACCGACTGATCGAATAGATCCTGACTGTAGTAGCCGCCTTCGACCCCTCCGTAGAGATTATCGGCCGGATTGACGACGTGAATAACGGTGATCCGGTCGCCGCTGTGGTTGATCGCCGCATATTCGATCGCCTGTTCGGCCGGATCGGATCCGTCCACTGCTATCAGAACATGACCGTTCATACTGATCGTCACACGGACGCGCGTTAAAAATTACTAGCTGAATGTCGCTCGATAAGACAGAGGATGGCCACGGAGCTCGAACAATTTCTCAGTACCTTGGGATTGAGGCACTAGTTTATCAGTAGCACACACATCAATCTACCCAGACACACGATGGTTCGGTCGATTCTGGTTCCAACGGACGGCAGCGACAACAGTCATCGCGCGTTGGAGGAAGCCGTTCGCATCGCGAACTCCTTCGACGCGACGATCCACGCCCTCTCGGTCGTGAAAACGATCCCAAAACAAGATCGACTCCGCTACGATCCCCAAGACGATGCGGACGAGGCGATCGAAACGGCAGAGGAAGTGGTCGCCGAAAACGGTCTCGAATTCGTTGGAGACACCCGAAAAGGGCTCCCGGACGAGCAGATACGTCTGTACGCCGCTGAACACGACGTCGATATGATCGTGATGGGAACGCACGGCCGTAGCGGCCTCGACAGGGTACTGATCGGGAGCGTCGCCGAACGGACCATCCGAACGTCGCCAGTACCTGTGTTGACAGTTCCATCCAGTAAGGCACAGTCGGGATGAGTCACGTCCGACTGCTCTTGGGCCGATCGGACGTCCAAGACAGGAGGACCCCCCCTCGGAGCGGGAGTGCTCTTATCCGATCCCCGTGTGGAGTCCCCGTATGAACGGTCTCCTCAATGAGAAACAGCGTGACCGCTACTCCCGTCAACTCATGGTAGATATGGTCGGCGACGCCGAACAGGCGTCACTTCTCGAGAGCAGTGCTCTGGTCGTCGGCGCGGGGGGGTTGGGGGCTGCGGTTATCCAGTACCTCGCTGCCGCCGGGGTCGGTACGCTCGGGATCGTCGACGATGGAACCGTGAAGCGATCGAACCTCCAGCGACAGGTCATCTACGGGGTCGACGATCTCGGAGAAAGTCGAACGGGCGGCCCGATTCGTGGAGGCGCTCAATCCCGATGTCGACGTCGAGCGACATCGGATTCGCATCGATCCGGACGTCGACGAGACGATCATTGAACGGTATGACGTGATCGTTGACGGACTCGATAACTTCCCGGGACGGTTCGTCGTCAACGATCTCGCCCGGCTTTCGAACGTCCCGTTCGTCCACGGTGGCGTGTACGGATTCGAAGGACAGATGACGACGTTTCGATCGGGTGGGCCCTGCTATCGCTGTCTCGTCCCCGAAGCGCCCGATCAAGATTCCATTCCGTCGGGCGAACCGATGGGTGTCTTTTCGCCGCTCCCCGGAACCATCGGATGCCTGCAGGCGACCGAGGCACTCAAACTTCTGTCGGACGTCGGAACCCCGATCTCGGAGCTGTTGCGCTACGACGCGCTGGACGTGGAGTTCATCCGGACTCCGATCGAGCCGGATCCCGCGTGTCCGATCTGTGGCTCCGACGCCGTCGACTCCTTCGACGAGATCGAGTACGACGACCGATATCGAATCCGGCGATGATCGAGATCGACGGGAGCGAGGGAGGCGGACAGTTCCTTCGGTCCGCACTTTCGCTGTCGGTCCTCACCGGAGAGGCGTTTCGGATCACGGATATCCGGGGCGGGCGTCCGACAGCCGGTCTCCGGCCGCAGCATCTCAGCGCCGTCGAGTTGCTGGCTGACGTGTGTGACGCCGAGGTATCCGAGACGAGCGAGGGGACCGAGTCGCTCACGTTCCGCCCGGGCACAGTTCGACCGGGCGAATACACGGGAGATATCGGTACTGCAGGGAGCATCACGCTGTTGTTCGACGCGATACTGCCCATCGCAGTGACGACGCCGGGTCCGCTCGTGGTGCGGGCACGGGGCGGCACTGACGTGAAGTGGTCGCCGACAGTTGCACACTATCGCCAGGTCAAACTGCGATTGATGCGTCGTTTCGGGCTGCAGGCGGTCGTCGAGCCCGACCGTCCGGGGTTTTATCCTGTTGGGGGAGGTGAGGCGACGCTCCGGATCGGACGGGGACAGACCGAACCGATCGAGTGCGCTGCTCGCGGGGAGCTCGCCGGTGCCCGCGTGTTCTCGCTTGCGTCCACGGATCTGGCCGAGCAAGCCGTCGCGGATCGCCAAGCGGAGACAGCGGTCGATCGGCTTGCCGAAGCGGGGATCCCCACGATCGAGCGGACGGTTCGCTACGCCGAGGCCGACTCACCCGGTTCGTCGATCGCGATTCGGCTGGATTATGAGAACACGTTCGCAGGCTTCGACGCACTCGGAGAGCCGGGAAAGCCCGCGGAAACGGTCGCCGCGGACGCGGTCGCGGACGCGGCTGCGTTCGTCGAGAATACGACCGCAGCCGTCGACCGACACACCGCAGATCAGCTCATACCGTTTCTCGCACTCGCCGGTGGACGGATCCCCGTTCCCGAGATCACGGATCACATCGACACCCATCGAAAGCTTCTCTCAGCGTTCGGGCTCCGTGTCGATATCGAGAGAGACGATGGGACGCCGGTGTTGACCGCCGATGGTCACTTCGAAATCAGGGAGTATTGAAAGATACTAGTCACTTTACCACCCAGTATTTAAATAGCTTGCGGAACCTTTTTATATTGGCGAGGGTTACTTAGAGTGAAGTCAGTATCGAAGAGGGACGCAGCGTCCCTCAGCTCTCCACCGGCCGATGCCGCCGGTATATAAGTCCACAAGTTCACCGTGACTCACAAGCACACCATTTCGACGTACGACCGAACCGAAGACGAATCCGAAGACGAGGAGGCTGTCGACGAACAGACCAACGAACACGCACACGAACACGAGCGCGACGCGCAGGTCTGTCCCGAGTGTAGCGGCCAGCTCAAACACGAGGGCGCAGAGACCGTCTGTACGGAGTGTGGCCTCGTCGTTGAGGAAAACGAGATCGATCGCGGTCCCGAGTGGCGCGCGTTCGACGCCAGCGAACGGGACGAAAAGAGCCGCGTCGGTGCGCCGACGACGAAGATGATGCACGACGACGGCCTCTCGACGAACATCGGCTGGCAGGACAAAGACGCCTACGGCAACGCGCTGTCGAGTAGCCAGCGCAAGAAGATGCAGCGACTGCGAACCTGGAACGAGCGGTTCCGCACCCGCGACCACAAAGAGCGAAATCTCAAGCAGGCCCTCGGCGAGATCGAACGCATGTCGTCGGCGCTCGGGCTTCCACAGAGCGTCCGGGAGACGGCCTCGATGATCTACCGGCAGGCGCTGAAAAACGACATGCTCCCCGGCCGGTCGATCGAAGGGATCGCGACGGCGTCGCTGCACGCCGCCGCGCGAATGGAACGGATCCCTCGATCGGTCGACGAGATCACCGCCGTCAGCCGCGTTGACGAAGCGGAGTTCAAGCGCGCCTACCGCTACATCAACCGCGAACTCCAACTGGAGATCCAGCCGCCGGACCCCAACGAGTACCTGCCGCGCTTTGCGAGCGATCTCGACATCGACGAGGAAACCGAACACCGCGCCCGCGAGCTGCTCGAGACCGGAAAGCGGGCGAACCTCCATTCGGGGAAATCGCCCGTCGGCCTCGCCGCGGCCGCGATCTATGCGGCCGCACAGCTCACGTCGGATACGCTCACCCAGAGCGAGGTCGCGAAAGTAACCGACGTCTCGGAGGTCACTATCCGCAATCGGTATCAGGAGCTGCTCGAAGCCGACGGTGCACGAGTCGCCGGTGACGGCGAGCAACCGCTCACCGCCTGAGCCTTTCGGCGGTATCGCTGTTCCCGGAAAAGCGGATCGATCGTTCGGGTGACCCACCACGGCACCTCGGCATCACCTTCGCGAAGACTTATCCGTGGAATTACACAATCGGTATCATGGATCACAACGGCGGAGCGGTACTCGACGCGTTCGAACGCGCCGGCTTCGAAACGACGCCCGACGAAGTATGTCAGGCCGGACGGGACGGACCATGACGACCGAACCGCTCGATATCGGCGTTTTGGGATACCGTTTCATGGGGAAGGCTCATTCGAACGCGCTCGCGAGGCTCCCGATGTTCTTCCCGGACGCTCCCCCGATCGAGCGGCACACGCTAATCGGCCGGAACGAAGCGGCGCTCACGGAGGCTGCAGACCGGTTCGGATTCTCGCATACGACGACCGATTGGGAGGACGCACTCGACGACGTGGACGTGTTCTACAACCTGGGCCCGAACCACCTCCACGCGGAGCCGTCGATCGCGGCGCTTGAGGCCGAAATCCCCGTCCTCTGTGAGAAACCGCTCGCGCCGACGCTGGAGGAAGCGGAGGCGATGCGTGATGCGGCGGCCGCCGTCGACGTCCCCGCAGGCTGTGCGTTCAACTACCGGTTCGTGCCCGCGATCCGATACGCCCGAAGACTCATCGCTAGCGGCGAAATCGGCGACATACGGCAGATACGCGGACAGTATCTTCAGGATTGGCTCGCGGATCCAGAAGCGCCGTGGGCATGGCGGATGGACGAGGAGTTGGCGGGATCCGGATCTCTCGGCGATCTCGGCGCGCACACGATCGATCTGGCGAGCTATCTCGGCGGCGAGGGGATCGGCGGAGTCGACCGCGTGTCCGGGCATCTGCGGACGTTCGTCGATGAGCGACCCATCCCCAGTGGCAGCGACAGATCACACGATGCCGCAGGCGGAGACGGTACAGAGCACCGCGAGGTGACGGTCGACGACGCCTACTCGGCACAGATCGCCTACGAATCCGGCGCGGTCGGGACGTTCGAGGCGACGCGCGTTGCGACCGGCCACAAGAACGACCACTCGATCGCGGTCCACGGCTCGAGCGGAAGTATCAGGTTCTCACTCGAGCGGCTCAACGAGCTGGAGGTGTCACGCGAAGACGGGCGCGGATACGAGACGATACTGGTCACCAACGAGTCGGACCCGTACGTCGATCGGTGGTGGCCGCCCGGTCACGTGCTCGGGTGGGAACACACGTTCGTTCACGAAAACTACGAGTTCCTCTCGGCGGTCGCGTCCGATTCTGAGTTCTCCCCCTCGTTTTCCGAGGGATACGCGGTTCAAGAAGTTCTCGACGCGATCGAGCGCTCCGACGAGCGTGGCGAGTGGGTCGACCTGTAGCGGTAGCGCAGAGTGCGTTTCGAGTAAGAGCTATCCCGCCGGCGACTCGCGCTGTTCACTCGCTTTCGTCTTCGCCGTACGTGTCGCCGCTGAACGCCGCACGTACTTCGTCGGCATTGTTCGCGTTTTGGACCTGCTCTTGGAGATCTTCCTCCCGTGCTTCGAGCGCTTTCACGTTGTGTAACACGTCGTCGAGACGATCGGCGGGGAATTTCACCGCGCCGTTTTCGTCCATGTGGATGATTTCGCCGGGGGCGACGTCCATCCCGCAGATCGACACCGGGACGTTCACCGCGTGAACCGCCATATCGCCGTGCCCCGGCGAGACGCCCGTCACGAGGTACTGGAATCCGGTCGGTCGGATCTCGTCGATATCCCGCGCCGGACCGTCGGAGACGCAGCCGACGCAGTCCAGCGCCTGCATCGCGCTCGTCATGTTGCCGCCGGTGAGTCCGACCTTTCCCGCGACATCGTCCGGGAAATCCTGTTTCAGCGCCAGTATAGAGGGTTTGGGGGACGCATCGAGCGCGTCGACGACGTCCATGAAGCTCAACTTTCCGAAGTTCGGGTCCGGAATCCCGTAGACGCACGTCACCACGTGTCCCGCTCTGGGCCCCAGCTCGGGATACATACACTCGATCGTCTGATCGGTGTACCAGTTCTCGCTCCAGGGGTTGTACAGGCCCAGACACAGCGGATCGTCCGGGTACGTCGCGACCACGTTCGTGATCGACGGGGTGTCGAACTGCTCTAGCTCTTCGAGCTTCTCTCGTGACGACATGGGATCGCTACGACGGGGGGATAAAACAACGTTTCTCCGACTTCGGAATCGTTTGCGGGACTGATAGGGATTATCGTAGCCAACCAGAGGTTTCGAAGCCCGCCCTTCGGCACTGTCTCTCAGTTCTTCACAGGAAAA
>CAYQWI010000091.1:0-7135 GCA_964421165.1 uncultured Natronomonas sp. | reverse complement strand
CGTTCGCGATGTTCGGGATAGCTCAGATCGTAGAGATACAGTCGGATTGAATTCCAGTAGACAACCTACGTACGCCACCAGACGGGTGAACCACAGATATCTCACCCCCCTGCGAACAGTTTTGCCTGATGCGGTACGTCCAGCCGGGACAGACGGTAGTTGATAAAAGGAAAACAGCGAAGCGAGTGACGTCTCGTGGAGCAGTCCGTCCCGCGGGTAATCACTCATTGTAGTTGACATTCTGTCGGCATAGTCTCATTACCTAAACGAATAGCAAGTGAATCCCTGACCAGTATGTTCACTCCAGTCACTCACCGACCGATTTCCGAGCTTCGAGAGGTTCTCACAGGCGACCTCGTACGGCGAGAGAGGCTGCTACCGGGTATCGGCTATGACTGACGAAGCTGGGGGTGATAGCGGCGAAGAATCCCCCCCGGACACAGTCGGGAACCCGAAGCAGCGAACGCATCGGACGGCTGCTCCGAGTTCGACGCGGCTACTTCGAGGCCGGCAACTACTCGATCGGTACTATCTCCTCGCAGTACTGATCGCCGTATTCGCAATCTCGGCAGGCGGTGTACTGACGTATACCGTTCACATCGATCCGGGAACCGAACTCGAAGAACAGGTCGAAATGCAGTGGCAAGAAACGGGACAGTTCTCACACGAGGCGACGGTGGTAAACGAAAGCGAAACCTTCGAGCTCGGCGAGACCCTCCGGGACCGGGGCACGTATTTCACGCGAGTTTCCCCGACCTTGGATGGCACCTACGAGTACGAGTACGCGGCTGGCGAGGGAGAGATCGATGCGACGGTACGGACACAGTTGGTTATTCGCTCCGTCAGCGACGATGAGATACTCTGGGAGCGCACCGAAGAGCTGGACAACCAGACCTTCGAAGGGGTTCAGCCCGGTGAGACGGTCACCGCTTCGTTCGAACTCGACGTTCCGGCGGTTGAACAGCGGATTCAAGCGATCGAAGAAAGTCTCGGGAGTTCGACCGGACAGACGGAGATACGAGTCGAAGGCTCCGTCGTTTCGACCGGCACCGTCGAAGGCCGCTCTATCGAAGCAGACCACACGAATACACTTTCTCTTACACCGAGCGATTCGATATACGGCGTCGAAACCAACGGGGTGTATACCGAGACGCATCAGTCTTCTACTCGAGAGCCGGTCGATCGATCGTACGGACCCCTGACGGAAATTGCGGGACCGCTGGTACTACTAACCGGGCTACTGTTCGGTGGACTCTTCGGGTGGCTTCGGATCCGAGGGATGATCGCACTCTCCGCGACTGAACGACGGACGCTCGACCACCGTCGAAAGCGGGCGAAGTTCGACGATTGGATCACGACCGGTATCGAACGATCCGTGATCACCCAGGACACGTGGATCGAAACTGGTTCGCTCGACGGACTCGTCGATATCGCGATCGATACGAACAATCGAGTGATCGAGGATCCGACCGGATCGATATACTACGTCGTTGACGATGTCGTGTACACGTACACGCCCGATTTCGATTCGAACTCAAAAGTTCCGCTCGAAGAGTCACCGACAACCGATCGTCTCGCCGAACGGACAACGCAACAGGCTGGTGAAACCTTCGATCTAACTGCGGAGGGAATGGGAAAGAGAGCCGGAAACACTCGGAAAAACGGAGATGGGAAGCGGACCAAATCTGTACAGAACCGGCATGAGCGTGCCATACACAGTCGATATCGGAACGCGTCGAAGACCGACGATGAGTGATCGGGATCGCTCCAGTAGTCGTAGACGAAACGTACGGAGGAATACGAGGTTTAACTAACGAGAAGCGATGACGCTCTTGCATGGAGACGATTCCAAATCTCGGGTTGGGAACGTGGGAAAACACCGATCCCGAAGCCTGTGCGAACAGCGTCCAGTTCGCTCTCGAATTGGGGTATCGCCACATCGACACCGCACAGGCGTACGATAACGAACCGTATGTTGGCGAGGGGATCGCCCGTGCAGACGTAGATCGCGACGAGTTCCTCCTCGCGACGAAAGTTCACGACGAGTTCTCGGGACTGGGATACGACCGATTTTACGAAGCCGCCGGAAACCGTCTCGACGCCCTCGGCGTCGACGCGCTCGATTTACTGTACGTCCACTGGCCGATCGGTCGCTACGAAGCCGACGAGACGCTCCCGCAGCTCGATCGGGCCGTCGACGACGGGATCACGACACACGCCGGCGTCTCGAATTTCACGGTCGAACTGCTCGATGAAGCCATCGAGACGCTCGAAAACCCGCTTTTCGCACATCAGGCGGAGTGTCACCCGTATCTTCAGCAAGAACACCTCATAGAACACGCCCAAGAGCACGACTATTACTTCGTCGCGTACTCGCCGCTCGCCCGCGGCGACGTTCTGAAAGACGACGTGCTTACCGACATTGCAGACAAACACGACGCAAGCGCCGCGCAAGTATCGCTGGCGTGGCTGATGGGGAAAGAGAACGTCGTCGTCATCCCCAAAGCCACCGGCGAAGCGCACATCCGCGACAACTGGGACGCCCGCGATCTCGAACTCGACGACGAGGACGTCGAACGAATCGAAGCGATCGAGCGCGAGGAACGCTACGTCGAACGCGATAACGCCCCCTGGTGACAGTTATGCGACACCGGGGGCGAGTGGGGGCGGTGTCGGTCAGCGAATCGATTGCCATACGGCGGCAGTCACTTCCAACGCATCCCGACTTCCGTTTGCCTCCCCCTTTTTTGAAGTCCTCCTCGACCCGTCCCAGCTGATTCATTACGTGGGCAAAACCACACCACCGGCTGCCCTCGAACAGCCGCAAACATACAGTGCGGCCGCCGGTAGCGTCGCTCCTGTTGGATCTCTCGCTTTCCATCTCGGTGAGTACCGTCGAGACCGATGGCACACCCGAATGACACGCAGGACCGCTGGAAAACGGTGACTCCCCGTTTGTCAAGTGTCGCAATCGTATCTCTCTCGATTACATCGCTTGCCAACCGTACGGAGCGTTGTAACGAGTTACCGGCGGTCGATTGTCTGACCGCATCGATCGCCGATAACAGACTACAATATCCTGTCGTTCGGAAGACGGCGTCTGTGAACGGTTTAACTCATCGAATCAGATCTCAGCGATACGCTTCGAATTCCTTGCCGAACAGCGCGAAGTAGCCGACGCCGATCATCCCGATGATCGAGGCGAGCGTGAACGAAAGTTCGGGGCTGAGGAACTCCCAGAGGAAGCCCCCGATCGCACCGCTCGGGATCACGATCGCGCCGCGGACGAAGTAGTACGACCCCGTGACTCGTCCGCCCGCACCACGCTCTGCTGGTCCGACGATCAAGGCCTTATGTGCGGGTAATCCGGCGAATCGGAGCCCGGAGAACGCGAACAGCGCGACCAAGATCCAGACGTTCTCCGGCGCGAAGATCAGCATGATCGGAAAGATCGCGTACACGAAGAATCCGAACCCGACGACCGGTTTGAGCCCGATGTATTCGGCTATCTTGGCGGTCGGAGCCATCGTCACCAGCGCGATAAACATCTCCACTCCCAACAGCACGCCGAAAAACGCCGCCGGAGAGAGGTCGACCGTCCCGAGTACGGGAAGCGTCGCCGTCAGTCCGATCCCCATGAGCCGCGTGATTACGAGAATGAAGAAGACGTAGACCATCCCGTTAGCGAACCGGACGAACGTGTCCGCGACGATCAGGGGTTTCAACGGCTCCGGCAACGCCTTCAGGTCGTCGACGATCTGGCCGAATCCTTCGAACTCGTCGCCGATCGAGTCCGCGTCGGTTTTATAGAGAAAGTGCTGGACGATCGTCCCGAGGAGCGCGAAGGCGATGGCGATCGCAAGCACCCAGAGAAATCCTGGCATGAGTGCGTCGGCCACCAAAACGGCGACGATGAGCGGAGCGATCAGGAACGCCGTCCGCCGGAAGGTTTCGGTACTGGCGAAGCCGCGAGCCAGCCGGCTGGGATCCGTGCTTTGCTTGACGATCGCGTAGTGGCCACCGATCCCGAACGATTTCCAGCACTGTGCCAACAGCAGACCGACGAACACCCACACCCACGGTTCCAAGACGATCGCGCCGAGATCGATCGTCGGCATGTAGGCCGACACCGCCCAGATCGCGAACCCGAACGTCGAAATGAATCCGAAGAGAGTCAAGGCATAGCGAGATCCGACGCGGTCGGAGATCACACCGCCGTAGTACGGATAGAGCGCCCCGATAACGTTCCCGAGCGTAGCGAACAGCCCGACGATGAACCCGGTCGCCCCCAGAAAGACGAGGTAATCGGGGAGAAACCGATTGGTCATCTGAAAGCCGAGACTGAACGCGAACATCGCCAGTGACAACACCAGCACGTCCCGCTGGAGTGAGAAGAACTGCCGAAAGATCTCTACGGGACCCGTCTTCTCCGCTTCGACTGTCACTCGGTCTTGGCTCATTGTCGGATCCCTCAAGCAACGGTATCGAGCCGATCGAAGAACTCCATAACACGATCCCGTATCTCGTCTCGCTGTGCCCGCACGGCGTCTTTGTGTACGTGATCGTGCGGATCAATACCACCCGTGACGATTTCGACCGCGTCGCCGAGATTACGCCGATCTCGTTCCCGCTCTGCGAACGCGGTCGCCAGTTGGCTGCGACCAGCGTGGCCGACGCAAACGAACGCCATTTTGATCATAGTGGCTGTTCATCCTTTGATAGTAAATAGATTCTTTCCGACTCTCAATTAATACTAATTTATCTGAAGTTCAGGCGCTAATGCCCGGTCCTCTAGGAGTCGTTCGAAAGAGCGAAGATCTCTCTCGCTACGCTCGAAAAACTCATAGGGATTATCGTAGCCACCCAGCGGTTTCGACGCCCCCCTCGGTACTGTCTCTCAGTTCTTCACAGGAACAGTATGAACTTCTACGATAATCCCTATCAGTCAGTGCGCGGGACCGGATTCGAACCGTAGCAGGACGGTCAGCCTCGCTTTGCTCGGCCGCTGCGACCTGCGGGATTCTAATCCTCTATGCGAATACACGTCTCTCACGTTCGTTCGAGACGGTATGCGCGGGACCGGATTTGAACCGGCGGACCCCTACGGGACAGCGTCCTAAGCGCTGCGCCTTTGGCCTGGCTCGGCAACCCGCGCGCATACGTTCGTACCGCAGTCACCCAAAAATACCTGTCGCTACGGATCGGTTTCGTTCGAGACAGTTAGAGAGTATCGTCGGAGTTCATCGAGTTCCCTCGATAGATCGAGAGACGGCGGCGAAACGCGTTATTCGCCGGCGTATCCGACCGTTATCTCTCCGGCGTCGAGTTCGGCCTCCACTTCGCGGGCCGCCTGCACCATGTTCTCCATCTTCTGATAGGCGACCTCTCGTGGTAACAGCTTCACACCGCAGTCGGGCGAGACAGTGAGCCGTTCCGGTGGAACGATCTCGAACCCGTTCAAAATGTTCTCTTTGATCTCTTCGACCGTTTCGACGTCGGTCGTGTGCACATCGACGACGCCGAGGGCGAGGTCCTTTTCGAAATGCGGTTCTTTGAACACATCGAGCTGTTCGTAGTCGCCGTTGGCTAACTCGAGGTCGTACTCGTGAACCGGCATATCGAGGATCTCGGGATAGATCCGGGAGTAATCGCCGTAACAGACGTGAAGCCCGAGTCGAACGTCTTCGGGAACGCCGTCGGCGATGTGTTCGAGACACTCGCCGACGATTGCGTGATCGTCGGGCGTCGTCGCGAGCGCCGGTTCGTCGATCTGGATGTATCGAGCGCCGGCAGCGACGAGAGCGTTGATCTCCTCGTTGACGAGGTCGGCCAGTTCGTAGGCCAACTCCGCCTCGCTCTCGTAGTGTTCGTTGAACGACCACGACGCCAGCGTGTACGGTCCCGTGATCGGGACTTTCACCGGCCGATCCGTAACGCCGGTCGTGAACTCGAACTCGTCGACGAGCCACGGCTCGTCGTAAGCGACCTCGTCGGCCACTGACGGCTTATCGAAGTAGTTGTGTCCCCAGACCTTTACGGGGCCGTTGAACTCGTATCCCTCGATCCGGTGAGCGAAGTACTCGACCATCTCGTTTCGACGCATCTCTCCGTCGACGACGACGTCGAGCCCGGCGCGGACGTGTTCTTCGGTGATGAGGCGGGACGCGTCGTCCAGTGCCTCTTCGAGATCGGCGTCGTCGAAGTCACGGGAGTCCTCCTCGGCGAGCTCTTTGGCTCGGTTGAGCCACTTCGGTTTCGGATACGATCCGACCACGGTCGTCAACAGGAAGTGATCCGTCGGATGGTCCGCAGGACGGAACTGTTCGCGCGTGTCCGCGAGCGGTCCGGAACTCATCGGGACACCTCCGCTGGCGCGGCGGCGAGCGCATCCAACTTCGCGTCGGCTTTGTTCGTCGGAAGGTAGAACAGTTCGGTGTTGGCCGTCGCGTATATCCTCTCGAACTCCTGGGCGGGGATCTGCGATTCGACCCATTCGATGCGCTCGGCGATCTCCTCGGGCGACTCGACGAGCGTGTTCTGTCCGTCGACGACGCCCAGTGCGATCTCGTCTTTCGTCCCGTACTCCTGGATGTTGTAGAGGCTCCCCTCGTGATCGGAAACGAAATCGAAACCGATCGCGTCGACGTCGGCGTCCATCAGGTGTGCGTACGGTTTCTCCGGGATCGATCCCCAGTAGGTGTGAACGACGACATCGGCGTCGGCCGCCGCGGCGACCGTATCGATCGCCTCGCTTACCCGTTCGTCCTCGCCGCCGGCTGGCGCGTCGGTGACGAGAGACGGTTCCAGAAGAAACAGCGTCTCGATCGTCGGAAACGCCTCGATCTCCGCTGCGAGGAATTCAGCGACGGCGTCCAAAAAGACCGTCTCGTCGTCGTAGAACTCGTTCGTTGCGAGCTCCGCGAGCGAGTACGGTCCGGGGAAGACGGCCTGAGTAACGCCCGATTCCGCTTCGAGTTCGGATGCGACGTCACCATCGGGCGTCAGTTCGCCGCGGACGACTGGCTCCCGATAGAAGTTGTTGTTGTCGTAGTATCGGACGATCCCTCTCGTTTCGACGTTATCATGAACACAAAGCGGGTGTGCCAGCATATCGTCCCACCGAAGCTGCCCTTCG
>CAYQWI010000090.1:0-7136 GCA_964421165.1 uncultured Natronomonas sp. | reverse complement strand
TCGCGACGCCGCCGTTCTCCATGATCGTCTTCACGTCGGCGAAGTCGACGTTGACAAGCCCGGGCTTCGTGATGAGTTCGGTCATCCCTTTCACTGACCGCATCAGGACTCGATCGCAGATCTTGAACGCGTCCTGCAGCGGCATATTGGGCGCGTAATCGAGGAGTCGATCGTTGGGGATGACGATGACGGTGTCGGCGACGGCTCGAAGTCGTTCCAAGCCCGCGTCGGCGTTCGCGCGTCGACGCTCACCTTCGGCAGTGAACGGGATCGTTACGATCGCGATCGTGAGCGCGCCCTGGTCTTGGGCCGCCTGGGCGACGACCGGGGCTGAACCGGTTCCGGTTCCGCCGCCGAGCCCGGCGGTGATAAACACCATATCGGAGCCGTCGATCGAGTTGTTGATGTCCTCGAGGTTCTCCTGGGCGGCTTCCTCGCCGATCTTCGGGACGGAGCCCGCGCCGCGACCGCCGGTCCGCTGTCGACCGATGAGGATCTTCTCGTCGGATTCGACCTCCGTCGCGAGGTGCTGGGCATCGGTGTTCGCGGCGACCAGCTTCGCGCCATGGATTCCGGCGTCCGCCATCCGGGTGACGGTGTTTCCGCCGGCACCGCCACATCCGACGACCGTGATCTTCGTTTCGAGGTCTTTGACGACGCTTGCGAGCTCCTCGTCGGTCATCGTTCCCGATCCTTTCACGTCGGCGTCCGTCGTGTTGGTGGCTGTCGACTCCCCGGTCGATGCCTGCCCGTCTTCTTCGGCTTCGTCGATCGCATCCTCGATAATTGAGTCCATTAGTGGCCGTTGTAGCGCACGCGTATAAAGAATCTTTCCTCGATGTCTGACGGGCGTCGTATGTCTGTCCGATCGTCGGTCGGCAAAGCAGGCCATAAACGATATGTAGGGATATAAAATCTGTCTCACCGGGCCGAACTCGGCTCGCGCGCGAAACAGCCTCTGCCGACGGCTCGGTAACGGATATCGGGTTCGAGGGGTTTCACAACCGGTGGAATCCGGCTCCGCAGGCTCGCGCTGTGTACCTTTCGAGTGGGCCCGCTTACACGTTCGTGAACTGCACCTGTTCCATGCCATCGAGAGATCTGAGCGAGTTAACCAACTCTTTGATCTCCTCTCCCGGCCCGTTGACGACTATCGTCTCCAAACACAGGTGTGAATCCAGGTGGACGTGCTGTGTCGCGATAATAACGTCGTCCATGTCGTGCTGTAACTCGAGCATCTCGTCGTTAATGTCGTGATCGCCGTGTCTGTATATTGTCGTTATAGACCCACAATGTACCGAATCGAGATCGGCTTGCCAATCGAGGTTCGCGAGAAACATTCGGAGGGCGTCCCGGGATGCCTCCGACCGGCTCGAGTACTCCCACGTTTCGACCGCCGTATCGAGGTCTTCGACCAGAGCTCTCGGTATCGTGAGGCTTATCCGTTCGATAGCGTCTGACATGTCTATGTAGTTGTGCCGCCTCGCTGATAAACAAGTTACGCTGCCCGGATTCGACGGGTCAGCGCCTCTCGATTTGATACTCCACCTGCGTAGTACTCGACCGCCGAGCCACAGATATAATACTATTCACCGATATCTGCATACTATGAAAGAACGATCCCGGCGCGAGCTGTTAACCGCCGCCGGTAGCTCCCTTCTGCTAGCCAATGTCGCTGGATGTGTTGGCACAGAAGCCCCCGAAACGAACTCTCAATCGGTCTATACGTCGTTTTTTACACTCTATGATTTCACTCGAAACGTCGCTGGCGATTCTCTCACCGTCGACACCGCCGTTCCGTCCGGCGAACACGGTCACGGCTGGGAGCCGTCCACGACTTTACTTCCGGATATCGTCGAGGCGGACGCGTTCATTTATCTGAACGCGGACGGGTTCCAGCCGTGGGCCGAACGGGCCGCGAGCGAGATCGAGTCGAACTACGGGGACGACGTCGTGCTAATCGACGCGCTCGAGGGTATCGAGTTGCTCGAATACGAGAGCGATCATCATAACGATCACGACCACGATCCGTCCGAACACGAGTACGGATCCGTCGCGGAACTGGAACTGGTCGATCGACATAGCGGGCAAGTCGTCGCCCACTTCCACTTCGATCACTGGCACGGAAGCGTTCCGACGCTCCAACCGGATGCCGGAATCTCGCTTGAAACACGGTTTATCGACGGAGCTAGCGAGCGGTTCCCGCTCGACGCGGACCCCTATCACGTGGGCGCCAGAATCGATAACGGGACTTCCGAAGACGGCATCGTACTAACGTCCCACGACGAGTACGTGCGGTTCGAGGGAACCGCAGTCGATACCGTCTCGGTGATCTTCGAGCTGTGGGAAGACGACGAAACGATCTGGGAGACCGAGCCGATCACCGTTACTGTCGACGAAAGCGGCGACGAGGCGTTGGAACCGGACCACGGACTGTTTGACGTAAAATTCTTCTCCGATCCCGTGTTGGCACAGGACGGCGTTCGAAACATCCGTGACGGTTTGATCGAACTCGACCCCGACAACGAGACCGCTTACGAGGAAAACGCCGAGGCGTATATCGATGACCTAGAGGAGTTACATCAGGAATACCGATCCGAATTAGCCGACCGAGACCACGATTTCGTCGTGTTGGGCGCCCACGATTCGTTCAACTATCTCGGGACGCGATACGGGTTCGAGATCGAAACGCCCGTCGGCCTCTCACCGGACGACGAACCGTCGAGTACCGAACTTGCGGCCGCCGTCGATCTGGTAGAGGACAACGGAGTCGAGTACGTACTGTGGGATTACTTCGACGGGGACCGTACCGCCAGCGCGATCGTTTCCGAAGCGGAGAGCGCGACGGGGATGGAGATGGTCTCTGCCGCCGAGAGCTACATCGAAGCGTGGAAAGAAGACGGCTACGGGGATTACGTCGGTCAGATGCGGGAAATCAATCTACCCGCGTTTAAAAAAGCACTGGGGGCGGACTGACCGTGGCTACCGCGATCGAACTCGAAGGCGTCACGTTTGGATACACGGATACGCCCGCAGTTGAGGACATTTCGCTCACGATCGACAAAGGAGAGTTTTTCGGTCTCGTCGGTCCGAACGGCTCGGGAAAAACGACGCTGCTTAAACTCATACTCGGCGTTCACGACCCTGACGCTGGCGACATAACGGTGTTCGGTGAGCCGATCGAAGCGTTCAACGCCGGCAGTCGGATCGGATACGTCCCACAGCAATCGTCACGGAAAGGCGACACGATGCCGGTCACCGTTCGCGAAGTGGTGGCTATGGGACGGTTTCCCCATTCTCCGTTCACCCGATTCGATGAGACCGATGTCGTATTAGTCGAAGATGCCATGGAAACCGTCGGGATATCCGAGCTCTCGGATCGGCGGATCTCGCGTCTCTCGGGGGGACAAAAACAACGAGTGTTCATCGCACGAGCGTTGGCATCGAACGCCGACTTGTTGGCCCTCGACGAGCCGACGGTCGGCATCGACGCCGCGTCCCGCGACGAATTTTTCACCCTGTTGAGTGAACTCAACCGCGACGGCATTACGACCATCTTGATCGAGCACGATCTGAATACCGTCGCGACGTATGCTGACCGAATCGCGTGTATTAACCGATCTGTACACTACGTGGGCTCGGCCGCAGATTTCATCGCTTCGGACGGCCACGTAGATCGGCGACCCGACTCCGACGTTCGACCACTGTACGCCGATGGGACTGCCGGGTATACCGACCCGGTCCAGAACTCCCCGGATACATGAACGGGCTACGCGAGAACGTGGTCTGGGGTATCATCGCGGCCATCACGATCGCGGTCGTGGTCGTTTTTCTCCCGATCGCTTTCGGAGTGATGCCGAACCGGTTCTTCGAACACAGTTGTTCTATCAGCCGATCGCTCGGGACCCAATTCGGGTGCTATCGATTCCTCTGGAACACCGTCACGACCGGCGTGTTCATCGGGATCATCGGCCCGATTATCGGCATGTTCTTGGTCCATCGGGGGATGGCGCTAATCGGCGAAACGCTCGCTCATACCGCCTTTGCGGGTGTCGCTTTCGGGACGCTCATCATCGGTGCCTCCGGGTGGGATTTCCGGTTGTTACTCGTCGCCATCGCGGTGGCGGTAATCGGAGCGGCCGGGGTACAGGTGCTAGCGGATCGCACCGAATCGTACGGTGACGTACCTACTGCAATAATGCTGACGGGGAGCTTTGCTATCGGCACGCTGTTTATCGATCTGGGCGGTGGATTCGCGTTCGTCGACATCAATAGCTACCTCTTCGGAAATATAGCCATCACGGACGACCGCAGTGTAGCCCTGATGGCGGTCTTGACGCTCGCCGTCGTCTTAACAGTCATCGTCTTTTATAAACCTCTGGTGTACATAACCTTCGACGAAGAGGCGGCACACGTCGCCCGGTTTAACGTCTCGGGATACAACGGACTGTTGGTGATCTTGACCGCGTTGGTGATCGTCGGAGCGATGCAAATCCTCGGTGTCATTCTCGTTGCCGCGATGTTGGTCATCCCCGTCGCCGCTGCGTCACTGATCGCGAATAGCTTCCAGCACGCGCTGTACACGTCCGTCGTAATCGGCGTCTTTTCGGTACTGTCCGGTATCTCGGTCTCGTGGATACACGAACTCCGTCCGGGTGCGACGATAGTCGTTATCGCGATCTGTGTCTACCTGCTATCGGTCCTCGCTTCTGGACGGTGATCTCTCTGTCTCCGATCTCACTGCCGACTCGGTCGTAAACGACATCTCTGATGCGAATATATTGTAATATTACATCTTATATTAATAGTAATACTAAAACCTAAAAATTATATGACGCTACCACCTCCACACCTCTGTAGATGCCGCTCGATACGCTCACTAGACGACGATTCGGGCTCGGAGTAGTCGCCTTCTCATCGGTCTCTATCGCCGGGTGCGCCGGCGATGAGGACGGTTCCGAACCGGCAGGCAGCCACGACGATCACGACGGCGGTTCGGACGACCTCGTCGCCGACTTCGACGTGATCGACAGGGCAGAAGACGAAACCGTTGCCAACTATCACGGCCACTGGCACGGGGAACTCCCCACGATCCAGTCCGGTGAACATATCTCGCTCGGTGCCCGAATCGAAGGCGCGGACGGCGACGAAATACCGATCGGCGACGACGAAGCGTATCAGTTGGACGCGGGCATCTCAGGGTCCGACAACGGCGCGATCAGCATCGACTCACACGGTGATCACGTCCACCTCCACGGCGAATCCGAGGGGGAGACCGAGGTAACCTTCCAATTAGTTTCAAACGGTACCGTCGAATGGGAATCCTCTGAGGGAATTAGCGTCGAAGTGGTCGACGAGCAGTTGTAGGAGGCATCTCCCGTCCACCTGTCGAAGACGCTCAGATCTCGAAGCGGCGTTCGCGCGTCGACCTGACTTCCTCAGGATGGATTCGTTCTCCGCCGACATCGACTGACTCGCCGGCTGATAGACGCCCGAAGTCGGGTCCCTCCTCGACGCCGGCCGACCGGGCCAGCTCCGGATCGAACGTTTCACGCCGTGTGATCACTTCGGATTCCAGTATCTCGACGGCTTCGTATTTCCGTTCGAGGACGGTCGTGAACCCCTGAATTATCGAGCTGTACCCCTCCGTCCTCGCCAGTGCGACAGTCCCGTCAGCCAGCGATCCGCCTTCCGATGTCGCGTACGCTATCGCTGCCGAATCGAGCGTTTCGAGCACGGAGTCGCGATCGATCCCGTTGACCTCTCCGAGCAGTTCGTCCGGGAGCTCGCGGACGAGGACGTCTCCGCTGTATCCTTCGGCCTCACTCCCGAACCGGACTCCGTCGTCGACCGCGCCGACGACTCGCTCTACTCGCTGGACGAGATCGAGCGGAACACCGGTCGTTTCGCGGAGAAACGTCTCGGAGAGAACGGTGAATCCGAGATCGTCGATGACCGATTCGATCTCCGGATGGGATCCGTCGACGAGCGCGAACTCGGTTCCGCTCATCTGAAACGCTTTCGCGATAACCGCTCTCGATTCGTGCGGATCTCCCATCGCTTCGATAGCCCAGTCGGAAGCGATATGTCCGACTCCCCAGTCGGTTTCCGTCAGAACCCGATCGAACCGCGGAGCGTAGTGGCCGCCGCCGAACCCGACGACGGATCGTTCGCTGTGGGCCGAGATCCCGCGAAGGTCGAGTATCGACCGTGCGACAGCTTCGGCCCCCCCGGGATCGCGCCACTGGGCTTTCTCGCTGCCCAACTCGACGAAAAGCGACGGGCAACCGACGACGCTCGGTCCGTGGTGGGTACACTCGATTCCCACGTCGTATCCGTCCGGTGCGTACCCTTCGAGCGGGGTGCGAACGGCCGATAGCCCGTTCGGCGCGGCGCGGGCGAGCGATCCGTCGTGTCCGCCGAACTTGGCCGGCCCGAAGTTACCGGTCACGTGGGCGGTGAGCAGCGCTCCGGTGTCGCCGGCGTGTCGGGAGGCGAAGACGAGGAGCTCGGGATCGTCGAACGCCGCCGCCGCGCCATCGAGGTGCAGGTGGAGGTCGTCGAACGTCCGCAACTCGGCTCCGTCAGTCCGATAATAGACGCCCCCGCCAGCCCTGTCGGACCGCCGCCGATCCTCGTGTTCGTCCCACTCCGTCAGTTCCAGCAAGTGATCTCCGATATGCTCGGAGGCCTCGTCCGCGCGCGAAACGACCACTGCAAGCATACTACCGATCCGTTGGCGACGAACAAAGGAGATGTGATCTGCGTTCAACCGAATTTAATATCGTACTATATGATTTATAAAGCTCGGCACGGAACTCTTTTGGTCGTGGCAAGGGTCGCTCGCGTATGCAGGTTTTCGGCCTCATTGGGAACCCAGTCGGACACTCGGTTTCGCCGCCGATGCACGAAGCGGCCTACGGGGAGTGTGGTCTCGACGCTCGCTACGTAACGTTCGAGCCGTCCCGCGACTCGCTGGAGCGTGCGATCGGTGGCGCGGAGGCGCTCGGGATCGCCGGCTTGAACGTGACGATTCCTTTTAAGGAGGACGTAGCGACGCTCGTCGACCCCGACCCGCTCGCCGAGCGGATCGGTGCGGTGAACACCGTCGACTTCAGCGACGAACCGACGGGATA
>CAYQWI010000089.1:0-7189 GCA_964421165.1 uncultured Natronomonas sp. | reverse complement strand
AGCGTCGTCGTCGGAAACGACCCGCCGGCGACGCACAACAGTCCGACGGTGGTGTCCTCGAACTCGTCGAATCCGCAGTAATCGATCGCGTTCTTCAGCGCCGACGAGTACGAGCCGTGATACACCGGCGTTCCGAGAACGATCGAATCCGCCTCGCGCAACCGTGCCCGAAGCGCCGGCGCGTCTCCGGCATCGTCGATGTCGGCATCGTAAACCGGTATCGAGAGCGTTCGGAGATCGACGAGATCGGTCTCGACGCGATCGAATTCGGATGCGGCGGCAAGCGCTTCCCGACACGCCGGCCGGGTGTAGCTTCCGTCCCGGAGGCTGCCGACCACGGCTGCGACTCGGAGTTCACTCATACTCGGTACTCTCGTTCCGAGACAAAGAACGGTCCGATCGCTTTTACGTCGCTGACGATGGCCCCGGGATTCCGGCGGACGAACGAGAGGACGTGTTATCCCCCGGATATACGACGGCCAACGATAGCCACACCGGGCTCGGATTGACAATTGTACGGGAGATCGTAGACGCTCACGGGTGGGACATACAGGTTACAGAGAGTGAAGGAGGCGGCGTCAGCTTCGAGATCACGGGTGTGACAGCACGTTCGATACAAAGCACGAACAGGGATGATAAGTGATTGGCATTATCGTAGACGTTCGTAGTTTCCTCGCGACGGACCGAGAGACAGTGCCGAAAGACGGGGGTCGAACGCTCCGGTTGGCTCCGATAATTCCTATCGATACGACGTTCGTTCGGAACTACCGTCGGTCGTATCTCCGGAACCGATCGCGTATAGCGTTCCGTCCGTCGTTCCGAAGTACAGCCACTCCTCCGAAACGGCCGGCCCTTCCTGAATGTCCGCGTCCGCCTCGAATCGCCAGGCGGTTTCACCGTCGGGACGTATCGCGAACACGTTTCCGCTCGTCGAGGCAACGAAGACGTGTCCACCGGTCGCAGCGGGGCTCGCAAGAATCGGCCCCCCCGTTCGAAACCGCCAGCGTCCGCTCGGTTCGTGAGCATCGGTCTTGATCGCATACAGGTACCCGTCGTCTCCTTCGTTCGAACCAGCGAACACAACTCCGTCAGTGACTGCGGGGCTGCCCGCTATCTGTCCGCCGACTTCGAACCGCCAGCGAACGCTGCCATCGTCTACGTCGAGGGCGTGGACGTTGTTATCCCGAGATCCGACGTAGACCGTTTTATCGACAACTGCTGGAGAGCTTCCGACAGTCCCACGAGTCCGGTATCGCCAGCGTTCGTCGCCGGTCTCTGACTCGATCGCGTAGACGTTCTGATCACCGGATCCTGCGTAGACGGTTCCATCGATAACGGCGGGGGTCGTGAGCACCGAGCCGCCAACCCCATGTCGCCATCTCAGTTCGCCGGAATCGGCCTCGACAGCATAGACGGCGTTACTCACGGAGCCGACGTACGCGGTTCCGTCCACGACGGTGGGACCCGCTCCGACGCGACCACCGGTATCGAAGCGCCATTTTTCAGTCCCGTCGGTCGGGTCGATGGCGTAGAGATGGTGGTCGCCGGAGCCGATATAGAGTGTGCCGTTCACGATCGTCGGCGCCGATGTCACGGGAGCATCCGTCGAGAACGACCAGATCTCCGCGCCGACGTACGGATCGAGCGCGTACACGGATCCGTCCGTCGCGCCTACGTAGAGTTTGTTCCCTTTGATCGCCGGGGGCGCGACGATCGATCCGTCGATATCGAAGCGCCACCGTTCAGTGATCTCGGTGTACGGCCCCATGATATCCGGGACATATCCGGTGTTCGATCCATCGTGGGCGAACGTCGGCCACTCGCTCGCGAGGGGCTCGCGCTCGTCATCCGGGATCGGAGTTCGGACAGCCGAGTCGTCGTCGCTCTCCAGACAGCCAGCGAGGGCTGCCCCAACGCCGCCGAGTAACGCTCTCCGACTCACAGCCCGGTTCATATTCCTCCATTGGATAGTATCAACAAGAACCCCTCGAAGGACATCGGACTCGGACGGACGAGTTACGGAGATTCAAGGAGAAAGCCTCGCCGCTCACGGCGAGGAGGATGTCAAGCGCGGGCCGCGATGGACAGCTATTTTTCGTTGGCAAACGCCCCGTCGAGTATGTTTGTTCTGGTCAACCTGAAGGCGTATCCGTGCGATCCGGTGAAAATCGCAAACATAGCCGCCTCAGTCGCAGACGAGACTGGCGTACGAATCGCTGTTGCACCACAGGCGACCGATCTCGCTACCGTCGCCGATACCGGTGCCGAGACGTGGGCCCAACACGTCTCGCCGATCGAGCACGGGTCCCATACCGGCTCGACGCTCGCAGAGGCTGTCGCCAGAGCGGGAGCCGACGGAACGCTTTTGAACCACTCCGAACGGCGACTCCGGCTGGCAGATACCGATTCGAGCCTTCGGGCCGCAGAGCGCGCGGATTTAGAGACGATCGTCTGTGCGAACAACCCTCGACAAATCGCTGCGGCGGCTCGGCTTGAGCCGGACGCGGTCGCTGTCGAACCACCGGAACTCATCGGCACTGGAACGCCAGTCTCGAAGGCAGACCCAGGGATCGTCACCGAATCCATCGAAGCCGCCTCGTCAGTCCCCGTTCTCTGTGGTGCCGGAATTTCGACGGGAGACGATCTATCCGCTGCGAAACGCCTCGGTGCCGAAGGCGTCTTGCTGGCGTCCGGTGTCGCCAAAGCGGACGATCCCCGCGCCGCGCTCGAAGCGCTCGTCGAGCCGATCGCTTAAATATCGGGCCACGTGACGAGCGGATCCGGCTCCTCGCCGGCCTCTTCGTCGACCGACCCCGCCGTATCGCTATCGAACACGTCTTCGACAGCACTCAAAATCTCGGTTACTGCGTCGCCTTCCGGTGGGTTTTCCGGGAAGAGTGGGTCAGTCAGCTCATCGCGAACGAGCTCCGTGAGGGCGTAGTCGTACTGGCCGCACCCGACGTGTTCGATTAACCCTCGCTGTCGAAGTGTACGATTCGTCGCGTACGCCTCCCCCCTATCACCTGAGCCGCCTGCGGCGGTGTGGCATTCCTGTGGATCAGTCGGCCCGTAGCTGCGGTACCGTTCGAGCATTTCGACGGCGACCCCGTCGAGCTCTCCGATCTCGGCTCTGAGCCGCGACACGAGCGGATCGATTGGATCTGATTCGGTATCGTTCGGCGTTTTCGTTTCGTCGGTATCCGTTTCGTTACCGGAGCAGTGGGTCGAGTTATCGGATCTCTGTTCGTCGACACTCTCCTTGCTTGTCCCCTCGTCGACATTGCTATCGTTACTGGGGTTTGTTTCCGCTGGCGCTGCGGACGGCTCGCTTTCGTCGGAGCCGTCCTGATCAGTTTCGACCCCGTCTCGAGCGTCCGGCACCGGTGGGGGCGTCCGACTCGCTTCGCCCGTGCGAACTGCGTCTAACTCCGCTTGCAACTCCGGATCCCGTCTGAGTTGTCCGTCGAGAGTTTCGTCGAGTTCGCTCTGTCGACCGGGAGCGACAGACAGCGGCCGTCCGGTCACCTGTTCCATCATCGCCCGCGAGAAGCGATCCGCCATCTGTTTGAGATCGCGCGCATCCGCGAGTTGCCGTTCGAGATCGCGGATCCGTTCCTCCTTTCGCTGCAGTTCGCGTTCGAGTTCATCGATCCGGTTTTCGCGACGACTCTGTTGGTCCGAGATCTCCTGTAGCTCGTCGACGAGATCGCCGCTAACACTTTTTAACTCCGGGCGCTCGAAATCATCGAGTCCCGGCGTCGCCCCGGCATCGAACGTTTGCTTGCGCTCGAACTGGACACGGCGGATGGATTCGTTCCAATCGGTCATCAGGAAACTCTCCCCGTCGTCCATCTCCTCGATTTCCTCGGCGTACTCGCTTCCCAGTATTCGGCCGACGACTTTCGTATCGTTGTTCCACGTCAAACGGTGCCAGACGAGCCAGTCACACTGCGTAATAAAGTCTTTCTTTACGTCCGCGGGGCGCTGGCTGATCCCGACGATGCCGAGTCCGTGCTTTCGACCGCGCTTTGAGACTTTGATCAGCATCCGACCGCACTCGTCGACGCCGCCCCCTTCGGGGATATACTCGTGGACCTCCTCGACGAGCATCAAAAACGGCTGTTTCAGTTTCTTTTCTTTCGCGAACAGTTGCTTTGTCACTTCAGTCAGGAGCTCTCTCGCGTTCGATTCGTCGAGAAACGACGAGACGTCCAAAATAATCGGCACGTTCTGCTGGAGGGCGAGTTCGGCGATCTTTTCGGCGTGCTCGACCCCGACGCGGAGATCACACTCTTCGTCCGCCCCGACGTGGAGGATTTCGTACTCTTCTTTTAATCCGTAGTACTCACCGTCGATATCTACGGCAAGAATGCTGTACCCTCGGTCGAGTAACTTTTCAGCGACGACGCTCGCGGAGTTCGACTTTCCCGATCCCGATTTTCCAGTGATGAACCCGCGCCCGGTGAGCAGATCGACGATCGGCAGTTCGACATCCATCCCACCCTGTGTTGCTCCGACAGTGATCGTTTCGTCGCCCATTGACGGAGAACAAACACCCAATACACATAGTTCTCCGTCAGACGGTAGTCATGCACCATTGAGGCGAGTGTTTATGTAGGATAACGGGGCCAGCCATTCTGTGCGCTAAATAAAGCCGGTAATCGGTCGAGGCTGTCGAGTGGAACACCGATGCCGGATCCTCACGAAGTTCCACCTGTTCGCTATTCGCGTCGGATACTCCATCGGAATCCATCCAACCTCCTGAGTACAGCTAGCTCTCGTAACTTTAGGATGTAGCCAATTGGTTGAGCCACGTGTTCGTGCTCAGCGTCAATGTGGTCGAGTTTCCCGAGTAACTGTGCCTTGGGGGGGTGCTGTGCTGCTCCACAGTCGTATATGGTGATCAATCCCTCTCTGCCTGCTGTTTCGTCGACGATGATATGAGCGTGTGCTGTGAGCTTCCACGTCCCCTCGCCGGCGGGTGGCAAATGGTTCACAGTTCAGGCTCAGGTCCGGCAGCAAGTAATAAAAGCTTATCTTACACGGCTAGCCGAACTCCGAGAGATCGGTTTGCTCATCGCCGTCCGATTGTCGGGAAGGGATCTCGAACACGTCGGTATCGTTCGAACCGGGCGTATCCCACGTATCGATCGTCGTCTGTTCACGGTGGTCGAAGGAAAGGTTCGATAGCCGGACGCCGAGTTTCCGAACGGAGTCGTCTTGAAACTCCGAGAGTAACTCGAGCGAAATGCGCGTAACCAACTCCGGGTTATCGACCGGTCCCGACAGCGACCTAGATCGGGTGCGTACGTCGAAGGGAGGCAGAACGACTTTGATCCCGATCGTTTGATACAATGCGTTCTCCGAAGCGGCGCGTTCGACTACCTCGGCTGCGAGCGCTTTCGTCTTCTCACGCTTCCGATCGGCATCGTCCGTCGGTTCGACGAACGCGGATTCGCTGGAGAGACTTTTGGGACGTCCCTTCGGTTCCACCGTTCGATCGTCTTCCCCTCGGGACTGCGCGTAGATTTCTCGACCCCGCTCACCGAACGTCTCGGTGAGAGAGGACGGGTCCGCGCTCGAAATATCACCCGCCGTTTCGAATCCCATCGCCCGGAGCTTTCGTGCCGTCACAGGCCCGACCCCATGCAGTTCCTCGACGGAGATCGGTGCGAGAAACGACTGTACCTCGTCCGGTTTGACGACGACTAAACCGTCTGGTTTGTCAGCGTCGGAGGCGAGTTTGGCGGTCGTCATGTCCGGAGCGATTCCGACCGAGGCGACGATGCCGGCCGTCGCCTCGATTTCGCGCTTCAGCGACCGGCCGATCGCTCCGGCTTCATCCCACTCGGTTTCGGAAATATCGAGGTACGCTTCGTCGATGGAGACCTCTCGGACGGTCTCACCCATCGTTTCAATCACCTGACTAACGTCGTCGCTAACTGATTGATAAAACGACATATCAACTGGTCGATATATACCGGTTCCTTCGGGAGCGTTCGTCGCTGTTCGTTTCGGGAGTCGTTCGAGCGCTTCCGAGATCGCCATCGCAGATTTGACGCCGTATTCCCGCGCTTCGTAACTCGCTGTGGCGACGGCCCCGTGTTCCTCACCCGACTCGTATCCCATCCCGACGACGAGTGGTTCCCCCTCGAGGTCGGGATCTCGAAGCCGCTCGCAGGCCGCATAGAAACAGTCCATATCGACGTGAGCGATGACGTGTTTCGGTGGATCGATACCCGGGAGGCGGGCCATACGGTTCATACCGCCGCCGGGGATTATAACGTTCCGAGAGCGCAGTGAAACTGTCCCCGTGTGCGGGTGTGCTTCTTCCAACCGAATGCTGCCGGAATACATATGACATAGACGCTCAAAACGTCTGGCAGAGAATGGTCCATGGAGATAGCAAGCCGACAGTTCTCGTCGTTGAAGACGAGCACGCCCTCATCGAGCTATATGTTCGGTGGCTAGAGGACGAGTATACGGTGTTGACCGCCGACGGCGGGGAAGCCGCGCTCGAACAGTTCAACGACTCGGTCGATGTCGTGTTACTCGATCGGCTGATGCCGGGTATGAGCGGCGACGAGGTGTTGCAATCGATCCGTGAGCAGACGTCTACCTGTAAGGTCGCGATGGTAACCGCAGTCGAGCCTGATTTCGACGTTATCTCGATGGGATTCGACGACTATCTGACGAAACCCGTCGAGAGAGATGAGCTGCTCGAAACGATACAGCGCTTGTTGTCGCGTTCGCAGTTCGACGAGATCGAACAGGAGCTGTACTCCCTGTCATCGAAACAGGCCGCGCTTCGGTCGTCGAAACCGAAAGAGGAACTCGAAGAGAACGAAGAGTTCAGTGAGCTGCAGACACGGATCGACGAGCTCCGAAAGAAACTGGATACGACGCTACCGGAGATGAACGACGACGAGTTCGTCGCTATGGTACGTGATATCGAAGCGGAGCACCCCGACAATGGACACTCTACCGCAGAAGGTGATGATCAGTGAGCTATCGGGTCGGTGGAATCGGGGAAACGACGACGTTCGACGACGGAGTGAGCCTGTTGATGACGGGGCCCTCAGCGAAGACAACAGAACGAATACTCGATGCCGTCGCTCCCGAAACCAACGAGCGCGCGATCGTAATTACTACTAACTTGGGAGCAGAAACAGTCGTTCGGGAGCTGGAG
>CAYQWI010000088.1:0-7222 GCA_964421165.1 uncultured Natronomonas sp. | reverse complement strand
TGTTATAATCGTAGTCGGTCTCCGGTAACCGTCCCACTGAACGGGTCTGGTATTATGGGATCGAACGATCGGTCGCCCAGGAAACGAAATATGGCCGTTCGACGGCCCGTATCATTTATACGTTTGTCCGGTCGTATTTATAACAGCCATGGGGTCGCTCATGGAACGATCATAATCATCGCCCGGAGACGGGCAGTTCATCAATGCAAGACACAGCAAAATATCTCGTTCACGCGGATCTCGCTGCCGACGGAATCGTCGAACGATCCGATGTCGTCGGCGCAGTCTTCGGTCAGACCGAGGGACTTTTAGGCGACGAGTTGGATCTTCGGGAACTGCAGGACGCATCGAAAGTCGGTCGCATCGACGTCGAAGTCGACTCACAGAACGGGCAGTCGTTCGGGCGAATCACGATCGCGACGAGCCTCGACCGCGTCGAGACGGCGATTCTCGGCGGAGCGCTCGAGACGATCGACCGCGTCGGACCGTGCCGCTCTACGATCGAAGTTCGAAAGATCGAGGACGTTCGCGCCGCCAAACGCCGGGAAGTCGTCGAGCGCGCGAAATCACTCCTCGGGACTGCCTTCGACGAATCGATGCGTTCGAGCCGCGATCTCGTCGAGGAAGTCCGCGAAGCCGTCCGGATCGAAGATATCACCGATTATGAGGGGTTACCGGCGGGTCCCCGCGTCGAAGATTCGGACGCGATCATCGTCGTGGAAGGGCGATCCGACGTGCTCACCCTATTGCAGTACGGTGTGAAAAACGCTATTGCCGTCGAAGGGACGGATGTCCCCGACGCCGTTGCAAACCTAACCGAATCGAAGACGGTTACCGCCTTCCTCGACGGCGACCGTGGTGGCGAACTCATCCGGAAGGAGTTAGAGCAGGTCGGCGACATCGACTACGTCGCGCTCGCACCAGAGGGACGCTCCGTCGAGGACCTCTCCCGACACGAGGTACTGTCCGCGCTCCGCGAGAAAATCCCGTATCAACAACTTCACGAGGCCGGGTCGACCCCGGATGGAGTCCTCAGCTCAATGGAAGGCGATGGCGGCTCGTCCGAGGCCGAAGGACCGGTCGATCCCGACGAAGATATTCTCGAGCAGGTCGGTGATGTCGTCTCTGACGACGAAACGGTATCGTCGCCGGACTCAGACCTCGACGGCGCGGCCTCCGAATTGACGAGCTCTGACGATACGACCTCGAAAACGACTGACTCGGCTGACGTGGCTGCGGAAACAGCCGATAGTGCCGAATCCGAAGACTCGTTCGCGGACCCTCCGGAGACGCTCCGGGGGCATACCCGTTCAGTTATCGGGAGCGAAACCGGAACGGTTCGGATCCTCGACGAGGAGTTCGGTGTGATCGCAGATGGGGACGCCGAGGAGGCGTTCGACTTGTTGACGGACGCCGACCCCGCGTCGTTTGCCGTCGTCGTCGACGGTGAACTCGATCAGCGACTCCTCGATATCGCTGCCCAACGCGGCATCGACCAGATCGTCGCCGCCTCGGCGGGCGAGTTCGTGAAACAGCCGACGAGCGTCCGGGTGCGGACGGTCGATCAGTTACTCACGCCGAACGAGGCGTAACGCATCCGACCCATCAGCGTAGAACTCCCGGATGCGTTCATCAACGTTGAACCCGAGATCAAGATAAAACCGTCTCGCTGCCGCGTTCTCGACCGGCGTCGTCACCACAGTCTCGTCGCCATCGGTGGCCGAGGCTATCGAATCGAGGAGCGCTCGGCCGTATCCGCTCCGGCGGTACGCCGGAGCGACGACGAGTTCAGAGAGGATCGTCGTTCGACCGGGAAACCCGATCGCGTACCCGACGACCGTCCCCGACTCGACAGCGATTCGTCCGAGAAACGGGCCGTCGACCGCCGCATCGAGGAGCTTTCGGTCGGCGTATTCGAGATTGGCTCGGAGCGTTTCGACCGCCGGGCGATCGTCGGCCCTGATCGGTCGGATCATATCGCGACGGCGATCACGGCTGCGGCGAGGCCGGCAGAAAGCGTCGCAAGCAGGTTGACGGCCTGATTACCGAGCCGATCTCCTTCGAGCGTTGCACCGAAGATGCTGTCGACGATCATTCCGAGAACGCCAGCAGCCAGTATCGTCGCGGTCGCGATCGTATCGAACTCGAAGAAGACCCACGCGAGTCCCGCGATGATTCCCGCGCCGACGCCGCCGGCGACGGCCCCTTGCCAGGTAACGCCCCCGTCCGTTCCGGGATCGACGCGTTCGAAGGTCGTTATCAGGCGCGGGCCGTCGAACAGACCGCCGAACTCGCTCGAGAACGTGTCCGCGAGCGCGGCGGCGACCGCGCCGCCGAAGGCGAACTGAAACACGAGCGGATCGATCCCGGCGTGATCCGAGGCAGCATAAGCGACCACCGCGACGAGTGCGACGGCGGAGTTCGCGAGGACGTTTCCGCTGCCGCGAGCGCCTTCGTTCTCCTGGGCGATTCCGCGGGAGAGCTTCTCTTCGTAGCGGTATTTCGATGCCAGTCCACCGAGCCCGAAGAAGGTTACGAGGAGGACAAACCAGCCGTAGCCACCGAGAACGACCGCCCAGAGCGCGAGTAACACGCCGCTGAGCATTCCCGTCGAGGAGGCGGTCCCGAGCGCGTAAGCGGTGTATCCCAACGCGATCGTCACGGTGATTCCGACGGCGATCCGCTCGGGACCGGGGTCGAGTCCGAGTCCGAGCAGGAACCAGATAACGAGCGCCGCGGACAGCAACACGAGCGAATCGTCCCGCGGAGAGAGGATCGAGCGAACGAGCGCACCGACGAGCGCGCCGCTTGCGGTCACGAACACGGTTAGCGTGAGCGGTGGAACGGTGCTTCCGAGCTGTCCGGAGACGACTACGGCTGCCGTTCCGGCTAGAGTTCCGACGACGGCAAACGCGGAAGCGCCGACGGCCGGAACCGGCACACGCGAGACGGCGAGTCGCTGCCCGACGTTTCCGGCCGTCAACACGAACACTGCGGCGACGAACGCGGCGAGTGGAAGGTCGAGAGCGACGAAAAGCACAGCGAGTGCGGTCATCCCGAGCGCGAAGGAGGCGAGACTGTACAGGCGGCCCTCTTCGCGGTCCCCGTTTCGGGCGAAGAATTCGAAGACCGGACCGTCCGTCGAGACGAGCGCGACGGCTGCAACGAGCGCGAACGGGGCGATCGTCCCGATCGCCGCCGCCAGCTCGTTGACCCGGCCGTCGAGTATCGGGGCGGAGAACGTGAGGCTCCCGACGAGGAGATATCCGACGGCGCGTTCCGTATCCCCGGTCACGCACCGAGATATCCCCGTTGACCACTTAACCTTCCCGAAGGCGAGACCGATACGTTCACACTCACGGGGACGGAAAGCCGTTTCGTGGGTCTGTACGACCGCTATCTCGCCGCACGGATCCGTCTGAGCGGGGAAGCTGTCCCCGAACGAATAACGCTTGTTATTACGGAACATGACCTGCTCGAACAGGGCGCATACGGTACGTTATCGTCCTTTCTCGAATGGGCGTTCGAAACCGGGATCGAGGAGATCCTCATCTACGTGAGCGTCCTCGACGAGGCGGCGGTTCCGACGCTTCGAAACGCGCTTTCGGCTCTCGAGAGTCCGCGAGAAATCGCCGTTCGCGGTCCCGACGCGGATGTCGCCGCCGACGCTCCCGTTCAGGTGAGCATCGGCCTCGGCGGTCGACAGGAGTTCACCGCAGCAGTTCGACGGATCGCCGAAGACGCCGCCAGCGGCGACCTCACCCCCGACGAAGTGGACGAATCCGAAATCGAAGAGCGACTCGTCTTTCAATCGCCCCCCGACCTCGTCATCAAAACCGGCGCCGAGCGGCTCTCGGATTTTCTCATCTGGCAATCCGTCTACTCGGAGCTGTACTTCACCGACGTCAACTGGCGCGATTTCCGCCGGCGCGATTTCCTGCGCGCGGTCAGGGAGTTCCAGGAACGAAAGCGCCGGTTCGGCCGATAGACCGGGTTTCGAGTCGGACGAGCGTCGTGTGGATCTTCGGCTTAGTCGGCCGATGGATCCTGTTCTCCGGATTCATCGAGTTCCTCGAACTCCCCTTTGGACGTGGGGGAACGTCCGCCGCTGATTATCCGTCGTGCGTCCGCCATCTCCACGTCACCGACCGCCCGTACCAGGGCGGCAGCGCGTTGGACTCGCGTCCGTCGCCACGACTCCTGTCTGGATTCGTACGTTCGGATCGCCCGCAAGAAATCGATTCGGGAGAACTCCGGCCAGTAGGGCGCACAGAAGTAGACGGCCGCCTCGTTCCCGTTGGCGTGCCACGGCAGAAAGTTCGACGTCCGTTCGTCACCACCGGTTCGGATGATGAGATCGACCGCCTGCGTCGGTCCCGTCGTGAGTCGGTCCTCGATCTCGTCGATGGTCACGTCCTCGGGATCGAACTCGCCCGCCGCCGCCTCTCGCGCGACGGCGCGGGCGACGCCGAGTAACTCCGCGCGACCGCCGTAGGCCAACGCGACGTTCAACTGGAGTTCGTCGTATCCTTCGGTGTGTCGTTCGGCGTACTCGACCGCCGATCGGACGCGCTCGGGCAGTCGATCGACTTCCCCGATCGCGCGGATTCGAACCTCCCGCTCGTGAACTTCGGGTCGGTCAGCGAACGCTCTGAGCTTTTCGGCGATGAGATCGAAGAGCGCTTCGCGTTCCTCGCGCGGCCGGTCGAAATTCTCGGTCGAGAACGCATACAGCGTCAACTCCTCGACGCCGAGATCCGCACACCACTCCAGGACCTGCTCCGTCGTGTCCGCCCCGGCCCTGTGTCCGTCCGTCTTCTCGCGTCCCTTCTCGCGTGCGTAACGCCGGTTGCCGTCCTGAATCACCGCGACGTGTTTCGGCGCGCCCGAGACTTCACGCTCCAGCAGCCGCTCGTAGAGCCGCGGTGTAATCCGACGAACCCCTCGCAACATCTACCGGGGTTTCTCGTTCAGGCTTGATTAGTGTTGTTCTCGTTCGGTGTGTCAGCCACTCGACCAGCTGATACCCGTCGGTGTCGGTCCGAGACGACACGGACGAGCTGTCACCAGTTTCGCTTCGCGGCCAGCTTTTTATACTACATCGAGCGAGTCGAACGTATGGTGACGGAAACGGAGTGTCTTGAGGCCCTTCGGAAGGCGGCCGATCGGCTGGACGAATCGCCGACGAAAAGACAGTACGAGGAACTCGGACTGCGGCCGGCATCGGCGACGATACTTCGGCAAGTCGGTGGGTGGAACGAGGCAAAACGAAAAGCCGGACTGGGAACCAACGTCTCAACTGGCTCCCGAGTCGCCCAAAAGCCCGAAGACGTTGATCTGCCCGACGGGATGATCTGGGAAGAGTTGTCCGTCGATCAGCGCTGGCACTACCGGAATCGAGAATGGAACACTGAACGAACGCTCCGTCGGCGGGCTCGTCTTCGGCGGTGGGTCAACGAAGCGAAACGACAAAACGGCTGTAAGCGATGCGGTATCGACGACCCAGCCTGTCTGGACTATCACCATCCTGACGATGTCAAAAAGGAGATGGGTGTGGGTTCGATGATAACACACGGCTATGGAAAAGACGTCCTCGAAGCCGAAATAAATCGGTGTGAGGTTCTGTGTGCGAACTGTCACCGAAAGGAGCACTTCTCGCCGCCGACAACACCTCTACGAAAATGGGTATACGATTGGAAGGATGACCGTGACGGGTGCTCGGAGTGTGGAAACTCGGAGGTCGTGTGTCTCGATTTTCACCACGAGACCGACGAAAAGAACGGCACCATCGCCCAACTGATCGGCGATGGACGGTCAAAAGATGTCATTCGAAGCGAAATCCGAAAATGTACTATCCTCTGTGCGAACTGTCATCGAAAGGAACATTTCGTCCCGCCTCGCCTACCGGATGACGAACACGACAATAATAAATAGCTTGGCTGTGTTCTTTTGACTGCAGGCAGTCCTGTGGTGTAGTGGCCAATCATAAAGCCTTCTGGGGGCTTTGACGGAGGTTCGAATCCTCCCAGGACTATTATTTCGGGCGTTCAAATCCTTGAGCTGCTGGTACCGCATATCACATATTGACATCCTCCTCCGCCTGTAGTGATTATCGAATCTTATTGAGGAATCCACTGAGGTGATTATCGATCCACGATGCAGCGAAGCTCAGCTGTTCCGTCAGTTGTTCGAACAGTTCATCGAGGAGTGTTCGGTATTCGTCTTCGCCGTCAACGATCAACGGCGAAGACTCCCATTTGAGACTCTTCCAGACTGGTTCGATTGGGTTGAGATGCGGAGACCCAACCGGCAGGAATATGAGATCAATTCCGAGTTCATGGGCACGCTTGCGCGTGTGCTTGCACACGTGCGACGAGAAGTTATCCAAGACGAGCAGAATCCGCTCACCGGGATTCTGCTCGCGGATCTGCTCGAAACACGCACAGATCTGTTCTTTCTCCTGATTTGGCGGGAACGACAAGACACTCTCTCCGTTGAGTGCATAGAACCCGGCCGCTGGTGTATCGATTTTCACCAGCGGCCGGGTGATATGTGGGTCATCCACTGTATACAGTCGCTGGGAATTGTCCCACGGCTGCGGATGTGACAGATCGAAAAAGCCGATTGTCGTCCCACCATCCGTTCGAATATCGTCGTCACGTTCCCAGTCTTCATCGTCGTCGTCACTCTCGCGTTTGTTGTGTGGTTGATCGAATGCGTCCTCGTCGAACGCGTATTCAACGCGTTCGTCGAGGATTGCGTCGGCGTTTTCTGGTCGATCAGGACGTTTTGTTCGGGGAATAGCGTACGAGAGGCCAAGTTTGTCCAGAAAGACTGGAAGGTAGTGGGGGTGATACTCAACGTCGAATTCCTCCTCAAGGAGGTGTTGAATCTCTTGTTTTTTCCAGGGTTGCCCTTCACGGAGGCGTTCAATGAGTTGTTGTTGTTCGGCTTCGTCGAGCTTCGGGGGCCTGCCGCCCCCGAAGTTCGGCGTCAGTTTTCCCAATCCTCCTTCGTTCCAGCGTCTCACCCAATTGCTGGCTGTTCCCTCTGAAACGCCAACATCTTCTGCTGCCTCTAACAGTGTTGCACCGTCGTAGAGTCGCTTAAGAAACGTGAGCCGCTTGTACACTTTGATGTCGTTTGTCTCGCTCTGAAGACGATCGAGATCTTCTTCGCTCAGATGTTTCACAACTTCCTTCTCACGACCGACCATGCTTGC
>CAYQWI010000087.1:0-7254 GCA_964421165.1 uncultured Natronomonas sp. | reverse complement strand
CGTAGCTGAAGCCCATGAACTGGATCTCGGCGACCGGACGCAGTCCGGACGCCGCCAGTCCGATCGCGGTTCCCGCGATCCCGAGTTCGGAGATCGGCGTATCGACGACCCGATCGCCACCGTACTCGTCGTACAGTCCCTCCGTCGCCCGGAAGACGCCGCCGGTCTTTCCGATATCCTCCCCGAGCAAGATGATGTCCTCGTCGTCGGCCATCTCGCTGTGGAGGGTGTTTCGAATCGATTCGACGAGCGTCAGCGACTCCGTCTCGCCGCTCCCGTCCGTTCTCACTCCGTCGTGTTCCGCATCCGTGCTCACTCCGTCGTGTGCCTCATCCACGTTTCCGTCGTCCTGTGTCGAGTTCGTCATAGTTAGTGCCCTCCGAACGCGTCCTCGCCGAACTCATCCAGCAGCTCGTCGAGTTCGTTCGCCTGCGATTGGATGTGCTCCGGCGGATTCGCGTACACCGAATCGAAAACCTCCTCGTGGGACTGTTCCGCCGCGACCTCGATCGCGGTGTCTGCGGCCTCTTTCGCGCGTGTTTTCGCGTCTTCTCGCACCGATTCCGCGTACTCTTCGTCCCACAGACCGCGGTCTTCGAGGAACAGTTCGTATCGGTCGATCGGATCGCGCTCGGCCCACTTTTCGACCTCCGCTTCGTCCCGATAGATAGACGGATCGTCGCTCGAAGAGTGCGCCCCGCGACGATACGTGAGCGCCTCGACGAGCATCGGCCCCTCGCCGCTCCGCGCGTTTTCGACGGCGCGTTTGGTCGCCCGGTAGGTGGCGAGCACGTCGTTTCCGTCGACGAGTATCCCGTCGAAACCGTATCCGGTCGCTTTCTGTGCGAACGTCTCGGAGGCGGTCTGTCGCTCGGCCGGGACGGAGATGGCCCACTGGTTGTTGACGACCAAGAAGACGGCCGGGAGATTCAACACGCCGGCGAAGTTGAGTCCCTCGTGGAAATCGCCCTTGCTTGTCGCACCCTCGCCCATCTGTACCAGCATGACGTCGTCGTTGTCCTGGTAGGTCTGTCCCCAGATCATGCCGACCGCCTGCGGGATCGTCGTTCCGATCGCGACGGTGTGGGGCATCCGTTGCTGGGCGGCCGGATCGTTCCGCTGTGCGAACTCGTCGTCCCACGTCTCATAGCCCCGAAGCCAAAACAGCAGGATATCCTCGATCGACCGGCCACGCTGGATGTGCATCCCGTACTGCCGCCAGTCGGATTGTAGCCAGTCGTTCGATTCGAGGGCGGCAGCCGGGCCGACGTGCGATGCCTCCTCGCCCCGGCACTCCTCCCAGAAGTGAAGCTCGCCCTGTCGTTGCAGTATCATTCCACGCTCTTCGAGTTCGCGCGCCTGAACCATCGATTCGTACAGCTGTCGGTACGTCTCGTCGTCTATCGAGAGCGACTCGACGGCTTCGGAGTCGTATGAGCCATCCGGGGCGATGATCTGCTCACACGCCTCGAAATCCGAGGGGAACGTTGCCATACCTCAGAGACAGAACCGGAATTGAAAAACCTACTGTTCCCGGCGGCTCCCGATCGGGAACTCCCCGACTGCGGTGGTCTATCGGGACGCCAGCCAGCCGCCGTCGACGGCGTAGGTGTATCCCGTACAGTAGCTGGACGCGTCGCTGGCGAGAAACAGCGCGATCCCTTTGAGCTCTTCGGGATCCGGGATCCTACCCAGCGGCGTTCGGTCTTCAACTTGCTGTTGGAGCGCCTCGGCGGCTTCGAAATCCTCTTTGAAGAAGCCGCCGCCGATGTCGGTTCGCGCGTGACTCGGTGCGATCGCGTTGACGCGGATCCCCAACTCGCCCCACTCGCCGCCCAGCGTTCGCGTGAGATTGACGACGCCGCCTTTCGATGCGGCATAGGCCGGGCTGTACGCGAGCGTCTCCAGTCCGGAGAGCCCGTACACCGAGGCGGTGTTGATTATCGACCCGCCCGATTCCTGCTCGGACATCGCTTTCGCCGCGTAGAGGTCCGTGAGCCAGACGCCGCGGAGGTTGATATCGATGACTTGCTCCCAGTGGCTCATGTCGTACTCGTGGAGGTCACGTTCGGCGGGGGCGATCCCCGCGTTGGCGAACACCGCATCGAGCCGGCCGAACCGATCGATCGTTTCGTCGAACATCGATTCGACGGCTGCTTCGTCGGTCACATCGGTTTCGATCGGGACCGCTTCGACACCGGTGTCGTCTGCGATCTCCGTTGCAGCCGTCGTCGCGCCGTCGATATCGATGTCCGCGATTACGACATCCGCGCCCGCTTCGGCCACGGATTCGGCGAACGCTCGACCGATCCCGCTTGCCGCCCCGGTAACGACGGCGGCCGAATCGGTCATTCGGAAGGAATCTAGTACAGTCACGGTTTTCAATCGGCAGTTCGACACAAAACGATTTGGGTCCGGTTGGGAGATCCCCAGCGCGTGAGATGATATCTCTCATACAGATGCAGCCGCTTTTCGAAAGATTGGTACGAGTGTCATCGAAACGAGTAGAGATATGAAAGCGATCGTTCACACGGGCGAACGAACGGTAGAGGTCCAACAGCGGGAGAAACCGACCATCGCGGACGACCAAGTTCTGATCGAAGTCCACAGTGCCGGCCTTTGCGGAAGTGACGCGCACGCATACACGTTGGAAGACGGATACGAGTGGATCCCGATCCCCCGCATCATGGGCCACGAATACTCCGGAACTGTCGCCGAAGTCGGCGCAAGCGTTTCGAGGGTCGCCGTCGGCGATCACGTCGTCGAAGAGCCCGTTCACAGTTGCGGGGAGTGTTTCCAGTGTAAGAACGGACAGGCGAACGTCTGTCAGGATTTCTCGATCACCGGCATGCATCGCGACGGGGCGTACACGGAGTACGTCGCCGTCGACGAGACGGCCGTCCATCGGGTTCCCAAAGAGATCCCGCTGACCGAGGCGGCGATCACCGAACCGCTGAGCGTCGCGACCCGCGCTGTCCTGTCGCAGTCGTCGGTGACGCCCGGCGATAACGTACTCGTCGAAGGACCGGGACCGATCGGCGTCCTCGTCGCCGCGGTCGCCGCATCGACCGGCGCGAACGTGCTCGTTTCGGGACTCGGACAAGACAGCGAGTACCGGCTACCGCTGGTCGAGGAGATCGGTGTCGAAACGATCGACGTTCAAGAAGAATCGTTGGACGAGCGGACGGCCGCGTTCACGGACGGGATCGGGTACGATGTCGTCTTCGACACGACCGGTCACCAAAGCGGCGTCGAGATGGCGGTTGAGCAGGTGCGAAAAGGCGGCGAAGTCGTCGTTGTCGGGCTTCCGGGAGGCACGAGCGATCTCTTCATGACACCCGTCGTTCGGGGCGAAATCACGATCGGAACGTCCTACGGTGGGAAATGGAAGAACTTCGAGCAGGCGATCCGGCTGCTGGAGAACGGATCAGTCGATGCAGCGCCGATCGTCGACACGTCCTACAGTACCGACGATCCGACCGAGGCGTTCGAGGCGTTCCTTCGATCGGAGACCTGCAAGCCGGTTTTCACCTTCTGATCTCTCTCGACTCGCTATTCGGCGGTGTCGGCCGACGGTTCCGACCATCCGCCCGAATCGACGATCTCGAAGAGTTTACCCCAGTTCTCGTCGTCTTCGGATTCCGGGAGCTGATCTCGAAGCTGCCGGAAATCCGACTCGGGAACCTGTGTCCGGACGAAATCGACGATGAGCCGCGCGTGGTAGGCCGCGTCGGCCGGATCGGCGTTCTCTATCTCGCTGACCCGCTCGACGAACTCCTTCCAGTCGAACCGCTGGCCGTGCTCGTGAACCGCGCCGGTCATGTACCACTTGATCTCGATCGGCAGCGACGCGGCGAGATCCTCGGCGTTCCCCTCGGGGATCCGTTCCCCGAGCGTCATCAGCGTCGCCCGAATCGCCCGCAGCGTCTCACCCGTGTTGGCCAACTGGAGTCGGTGCTGTACTTCTCCGGTGAACTCGTCGAAGTTCATGCGAGAACCCACACTCGGCTGTGATATCAATTGACAGGCGAAGTATCACTGGTTGGGAACGATGCTAGACACTTTTTTCGAGAGACATCTTCGTTTTAGTATGGCTATCGACCACGTACTCGTCCCGATGGACGGCTCACCGCTTTCGAAACAGGCGCTCACTATCGCCTTCGAGGAGTATCCCGACGCGAAGATCACCGTCCTTCACGTGATCGATCCGACACAGCCGGGGTACAGCTATCCGACTGAACTCGATCTCGATACCGAGCCGCTGCACGGATCCGAGGAATGGTACGAGCGCTCCGAAGAGTTGGCCGAAGAGCTCTTCGGGGAAGTGAACGCCCTCGCAGAAGAGCGCGACCGGGAGGTACTGACCGAGCTGACCGTCGGAGAACCGGGACGGGAGATCGTCGAGTTCGCCGCCGATGCGGATGTCGACCAGATAGTCATCGGAAGCCACGGTCGAGACGACGAAGACGAATCGTTCCTCGGAAGCGTCACCGAAACGGTCGTGTTTCGATCCCCTGTTCGTGTCCTCCTCGTCCGCTGACCTCGTCTTTTTCGCCCGGAGTAAGACGAGTCAAACTGCGAGTTAGTCTGCTCCTGTCCCCTGAGTAAAAAGTAACGGACTCTTACACGAACGCCCCATCGTTAGCAGCTTTATAACTAATTCGACCACCCTGTTGTCTGTCATCGTCCATGAACAGACAACTCAGAGCACAACGGCGTCGTCGTATCCGGAATCGCAGCGCGGGAGGGAGCTGATATCGATGTACGGAGCCACGGAACGGATCGACGCGTTGCATCTCGCGTGCTTGTACGTGGGGGAGAGCGCGAATGGCTGAGACGACCGAAAACCCATCTCTCGAACCGGAGGCGATCATATCAGCGCTCAGCGATACCGATTGCAGAGAAATTCTCGTCGCCACCTCGGACGATCCGATGACGGTCGCGGAGCTGGTCGAGGAATGTGAGATACCGATGGCGACGACATATCGAAAGGTCGAGCGGCTCGTCGAGTTGGATCTGCTCGACGAGCGGATACGCGTCCGTCCGCGGGGGCGGAACAGCCGTGAATATCGGCTGCGTGCGGAGGCGGTCCACGTCACGATACCCGATGAGCGGACTCCCGCTGTCACGTTCAGTTGCACGATTGGCGGGTCCGATCCCGCCGGAACCCAGGAGGCCGAAATGTGGACCGACGGCGGACAGTTGAGTGACGACGGAGATGAGTTCGAACAGCAACGTCGGCTCCGAAAGATATTCGAAGACGTCACCGGGACCGTCGCGTTCGTCGAGACACAGGAGCGGACGCCGTCGCGGTACTCCGACGACGAACGGGATACGACCGTCTCCGAATACGTGACCGCGGTTACGAAGGCGGACGGGCTCTCGGACGCGATCGCGCCACCCGAGATGAGCGAGGACGCGGAGTGATCGCGTTTTCGGGCCGTGCGGCTAAACCGACGACCGGACCCTCATTCGACTTCGATCTCTACTTCGCGGGCGTCTTCAGGTTCCGTCTTCGGTAGTGTGATGCTCAATACGCCGTTTTTGATTCGAGCTTCGACGTTCCCCGTATCGACCTCGCTGGGGAGTTGTATCGATCTGCTCATCGATCTGTGTCGGCGTTCGCGTCGGAGGTACCGCTCGTCCTCCGATTCATCCACCGTCTCTTCGTGCTCGGCGTCGATCCTGAGCGTGTGATCCGTGACGCGGATATCGATGTCCTCCCGATCGAAACCGGGAATATCGGCGGTTACAACGATGCTTTCGTCGTCTTCGACGACATCGACGGCCATCGTGCGGGAGCCGAGCGTCAGACCGAACGGCTCCGAAGAGTCTATCTCACGCGACGTTTCCTCGAACTGGCGACTCATACGGTTGAACAACTGTTCGATCTCCTTGAACGGGTTTAACGGCGTAGCCATGTGTGCGACTAGAATAACAGCGGATCACCACAAATATCCGACAGCTCGTTATCATGCGATAAGAATCTGTCCGGCCGATGGGATCGTTCTCAACCTCTGGTAACGACAGGGATCGTATTGGGGCCGTCGACGTATATACGGGTATGTACGACACGATTCTCGTCGGAACGGACGGGAGCGTGAACGCGAATCGGGCGATCGTTCACGCGCTCGAACAGGCCGAACAATACGACGCGACGCTGCACGGCATCTTCGTCGTCGACATGAGCCACTTCGACGATCCCGCGCTCGGGAGCAGCGAACTTGCGACGAACAGCGTCGAAGATCAGGGACAGCGCTATCTCGACGATATCGAAACCCGGGCGAACGACCTCGACGTCGAGTTCGTCGGCCGATGCTGTCACGGCAGACCACACGAAGAGATCGTGAAATACGCCGACGACATCGACGCTGACCTCATCGTCCTCGGGTATCAAGGGCAGTCCCACACCGAAACGGACACGATCGGCAGCGTGACCGATCGCGTCGTCCGGGCGTCCGGACGAGCGACTCTCGTCGTCTGAAACAGGGTCGCCGCTCGATCAGTACGCGGGACGCTGCGCGCGGATGACCTCGGCGAGCTGTTCGCTTTCGTCCGCGAGGAGTTCGGTCAGGTCGTCGGCGGTGATGATGCCGACGAGTTCGTCGTCCTCGTTACAGATCGGGAGTCGGCGGACGCCGTTTTCGCTCATCGCCTGTGCTGCCTCGTAGAAGCCGGCGTCGGGATCGACAGAACACAGATCAGCCGACATGACGTCCTCTGCGGTCTGTTCTGACGGATCCGTCTCTTCGGCTATCGTACGAACCGTCAGATCGCGGTCCGTCGCGATCCCGACTGGCGTCTCACCGTTCGTGATAACGACGCTGCCGACGTTCTCGTCGCGCATCTGTTGGGCGAGTTCGGCGATCGGCGTTTCCGGTTCGGCTCTAATGACATCGTCGCGGGCGAGATCTTGGATCGGCATAGTGGTACTCCAACCGTGAGTTCGACGGGAAGACGCATATCTACACACGGTGAGTATCGACGAGCTAGAACAGTCCACGGGCTATTTATATCGCGACCGACTCCGTCCGGAGCCGCAGTCCGAATCTCGGCAATCAGCGAGTGAAACCGGCGTCACCGACCCGGAGCGCGGCGACCGGTTATCGACTCGATATCGATCGTGAACACCGTTTGCTCGATCTCCTCGACGCGTTCGCCGAACACCCGCAGCGGAACGAAAAGCGAGTTCACTACCCCGTCGCTGAACTGGGACGGCTCTTCGATCCGACGCAACGATCCGGTGATGACGAC
>CAYQWI010000086.1:0-7282 GCA_964421165.1 uncultured Natronomonas sp. | reverse complement strand
GTGCTGATCAAAGCGAGGTCGATATAAATGAGTGCATCCGTCCCAACCCGCGAAGTCGCCAGACGCGTCTTCGCGACCGAGTTCAACGACGCAACGTACACGTTCAAAGAATCGGAAGACGATCGAGCGCCGGTCTACTCGCTGTTGCCGACCGGCCAGCGAGCGAACCGCGTGTTCGTCGCCGGGACGCTCACCGAGACCGAAGACGTCGGCGACGACTCCGAGTACTGGCGCGGCCGGATCGTCGATCCGACGGGGACCTTCTTCACCTACGCCGGCCAGTACCAGCCGGAAGCCGTAGCCGTCCTTCGGGAGGCCGAAACGCCGGCCTACGTCACCATCGTCGGCAAGCCCCGAACCTACGAGACTGACGACGGCGACGTGAACGTCTCACTACGCCCCGAATCGATCTCGGTCGTCGACGGGTCGACGCGGGACCGCTGGGTCGTCGAGGCGGCGAACCTGACGCTCGAACGGATCGAGAACTTCGACGACACCAACGAGTACGCGACGATGGCCGACACCCAGTACGATCCGGATCTGTCGATCTATCGCGACAGCGTCATCTCGGCGCTCGAAGATCTCGAAGCGGACGACGAGGTCGCAGCTAAGGCCTAAACACGCCGGGAACGCCCGAACTATCCCATTCCGAGCGCCGAGAACAGCGCGAACATCACGTCACCGAACGTCAACGCGGCGACGAGGCCGACGAACATCGGGACGATAAACGGGATTCCGGGAGTGATCCAGATGGTTTCTCGATCCGAACCGGAAAGGGTCGTGAGGCCCTCTCGGAGTCCGTCAGGGGTGGTACCGTAGGCGCTGTATTCGGCGAGAAACGCGTCTGCACCCCACGGATCGCCCTCGATCGCCTCGATGGAGTCGGCCGTCGGATCAGCGTTCGGCTCCTCGATCGCATCCGCTCGAATCGATCCGTCGCCCGGCTCGTTCGGGTCGGCGGGAACTGAGCTCCGATATCGGTCAGGGTCACGGCGAAGTTCCGACACGGAGATTCCGCGCCACCGGAGATACATCCGGAGGGCATCGATGTCCAGCCCACGGCGAGTGAATCCGTCCGACGTTTCCAGAAGCCGCCCGTACTCCGTGGGGATAGTCTCGACCGGAACCCGACGGCCGACGAACATCGCGGGCGTCAACTCACCGCGAGGGAGGTTTCGAAGCGCGAGCGCGAACGGATAGAGGAGGCCAACGAGGACGGTGTTCGAAAGGATCGTAAAGGAGAACACGCCGAGCGGGGCGTGGTGAATCGGATAGACGCCAGCGACGTAGTAGATCGGATACACCGGAAAGACGACGGCGAGTGTGATAATCGCTTTCGCGTCCGCCCCGCCGAAGCCGCCGATCCGCCAGAAGATGTAGCCGAGCGGCGCGACGAACCCGAGCGAGAGCGCGGTCTGGACGACGAACAGCCGCTGTTGGAACGCCGAAACACCGGCGATCGACACGATATCCCAGAGCAACGCAACGACGCCGACGGCGAGAAGCGGTACCCACGTCCGATTCGGTACCCGTCGGGTCGCGAGATCCCGGAAAGCGGCCCACGCGAAGACGGGGACGGCGAGCAGGCGTAACAGATCGGGCCCCGTAGCGATCCCGAACAGCAGCGAAGACGACACGCCCGACAGTGCGGCCAGCATTGTTATAAACGCCCGCCATCGCTCACGGGTCGGAACGATCAGTCGAAACGCGATCCGATCGGCAGATCTACCTGATCTCGACCGGAAGCGGGGGGGATCTCCAGCGGCGCTCGTCGTCGGCCCACAGTTCGAAGAGAAGTTCACCCTCGCCAGCGTCGGTGGCAGTGAACTCGACGTTGTCGGCGTCGGTCGCGATCGCGACTAGCTCGTCGGGCGTTCCGTCGGCCGGTCGCACCTCCTGTCTGAACGTCTCGTTCGGTCCGATCGAGAGCTCTTCGGGGCCTTCGAGAAGAAACCGCGTTCGACCGACACGCGTCTCACCGGCCGTGAGTTCCAGTGGAGACTGATGCCAGTGAGAGTGGTCGTCGCCGTGCCAGTGGACGTAGACGATCCGGGCGTCGCCGCCGAACTCGGACGGTTCTTCGAACTCCGGATCGACGAGTTCGATGGGAAACGCGGAGCTGAGATAGCGGTCGTCGATTCGGAGATGGGGGTCGCGGTCGTCGTCCTCGTCGTGTGCGTGATCGTCATTCCCGTGATCATCGGCCGACTCGCCGTCCAAAGCGAAACAGCCAGCCGCGAGCGCGATAGCCGACGTACCGCCGATTTCCAGCAACGTTCGTCGGGTGGAGCGGCGATTCATTGGTGTCTCAACGATGTGTCCGGTCTCGCTTCGGTTCACTCTTGCGCGGATGGTACGTCGGGAAACACGACCGCGAAAAGTCCTATCAGCGAGCGTTCTCGCAGATCTCGAGAAAGTTCTCGAACACTGCGTCGCCCTCCTCAGTGTGGGCGACTTCGGGATGCCACTGGACGCCGTAGAGATCCCGATCCGTGTCGCTCATCGCTTCGATACCGCAGATATCGCTATGTGCGGTGCGGACGAACCCGTCCGGCAGCTCTTTGACCTCGTCGGCGTGGCTGGCCCACACCCGAGTCTCGGGGGCGAGCGAACCGACGAGCGGATCGTCCTCGTCGTCGATCGTAACCGTCACGTCCGCGTAGCCGCCGTATTCGCCCGAGTCGACGCGGCCACCCAACTCGGCGGCGATGAGTTGCATACCCAGACAGATGCCGAAAACGGGAACGTCGAGATCGAGATACTCTGTCGATCGTCCGATCCGGTCCATGTCAGGACCGCCCGAGAGGACGATCCCATCGGCGTCGACGTCCTCGGGCGGCGTGTCGTTGTCGAGGAGATCCGTGTCGATACCGAGATCGCGTAAGGCGCGGTGTTCGAGGTGTGTGAACTGCCCGTGGTTGTCGACCACGACGATTCGAGTCATTGGGTGTCCGTATCGGGTCAAGCGCTAAAAAGCGTCTGATCCGCGCAATTCCTCAGTCCGAACGGTAGCGCGCTGTTCGGGGATGAGATCGAGCGATTCGTCGATATCGCCCAGCACCAACAGCGCGTAGTATCGCAGATACGCCACGATCGGAACCTGAATCACGGCCCAGAAAACGAAGACGACCGCGGCGATCAACAGCCCGACGCCAGCGAGGGCGGCGAGTCCGGCTGTCGAAGACAGTGTGGCCGTGAAATACATGATTGCACCGAGGAGTGCGAGCGGGAGCAAACCCATCAGCGCGACGATCCCCACGACGAGGGAACCGGCGATCCCCGCGGCGACAGTCAATAGGAACCCGATGACGACGTACGCGAGGTACTGTTTCGGGTGCGCCGTGATCGAGCTCCAGAGCACCCCCCAGGCCGAAAGAACGCCGCCGTCGGTTTGGATCATGATCGGTACGACGAAGGCGGTGGTGAAAGACGCGACGAGCGCGTACAGGACGCCGACGAGAAACACGATCGGGAGGCCGACGAAAAGGAGGGTCACGAACGGGGCAATCGGATCTACCGTCGCGGACAAAGCCGGCGCGAAAAGCAGCAGTATCCAACCGGCGAACACGGCGAGAGCGAGGAGCCCGATCGCGATTCGGAACCCGAACAGACGAAGCCCCTGCCGCCACCGCCGGCTCCAGTGACGTCTGATCGAGACCTCGCCCGTCCGAAGCGATTCGACGAAGACGAACTCCAAGATCGCGCCGATGAGTGCGAACAGTCCACCGAGAAGAACCAGTCCGCCGACGAGAGCGACAACGACCGTCATCGTCTCGAACGGGACGGTCGGAAGTTCGGTCCCGACCGACGGATCGGCGGTGCGCGGAGCGTCAAACTGGGCGGTCGGAGCGCTCACACCGCCGCCGAGAAACAGGACGACGACCGCGAGTTTCAGCCAGCGGCGAAGCTCGAAGGGGAATAAAAAGTTTCGCGTGACTGAGAATGCGTCTCCGACGTTTTCGATCGCAGGGAGGGCCATAGCGACGCTACAGGATCGGGCGTGATATATATTAATGCTGTTCTCAACCGTGGGTTCGGGATCGGGAATTAATGGAGAGAGCGTCGAAAGGGGACTATGGACATTCTCGTAGCTATCGATCGATCCGAGGAGAGCCGAAACGCGCTCACGACAGCCATCGATATACAGGAATCGGCCGGTGGAACGGTAACCGCCGTTCACGCGGTCGATTCGCCAACGGGGCGGACGGACACCGCGAAGGAGAGTACCGAAGACGCCGATCACGGCGAAGAGATGCTCGAAGAGGCCAAAGCACGAGCGTCGAAGCGCGACCTATCCATCGAGACCGAACTGCTCGTTGGGGATCCGGTCGAGACGGTCGCGGAGTACGCCGAAGAAAACGGGATCGACGTGATCTACGTCGGCCATCGCGGTCTCGCCAGCAAAGGGGAGGAAATCACCGAGGACGATCGTGGGCCGCTCGGAAGTGTCGCGAAAGGGCTCGTCGAGCGAACGGCGGTCCCGGTTTCGGTGTTCGATAAAGAGTTGTGAACCGCCTCGCTTATGTGTAGAAGGGCTGGCCCCCGATCAGTCGTCGGATAGGACGGGCGTTTCGGCGTCACTCGAGAGCCGATCGAGCGCGTCGACCATCGCCCGAACGGAAGCGATCGTGATGTCCGAATCCGACGCCGCGACGGTAACCGTCCGATCGCCACGCGACATCTCGACCTCGACGGTGACGACGGCGTCGGTACCGCCGGTGATGGCGTCGACGTGATAGGACTCCAGTTGAGCGTTCGAGGCCGAACCGAGCGCCGACCGAACGGCCGCGATCGCGGCGTCGACGGGGCCGCTTCCGGTTCCGGAGGCGATCCGCTCCTCACCGTCGACCTCGAGTCGAACCGACGCGGTCGGCGTTCCGCTACCGGAGGCGGCTGTCAGATCAACCAACTCGACGCGACGCTCGTGTTCGTGTCCGCGAACGTCCTCGGTGATGGTGAGCAGATCGGCGTCGGTGACTCGCTTGCCGCGGTCGCCGAGGCGCTTGACCCGATCGAGGATATCGTCGATTTCGTCGTCTGAAACCTCGATATCGTGTTCGTCGAGTGCGGCCTCGACACCCGCTCGGCCGGCGTGTTTCCCGAGGACGAGACGACGCGTCCGACCGACGGTTTCGGGCGGGTACGGCTCGTACATCGCGTCGTCTTTCAGCGTCCCGTCGGTGTGAATGCCCGACTCGTGAGTGAAGGCGTTCTCGCCGACGACCGCCTTGTTGGGTGCGAGCGCGATCCCCGTCTTCGAGGCGACGAGTCTCCCGAGGTCGTAGAGCGCTTCGGTATCGACCGTTTCGATGTCGTAGCCGTGGTCGAGGGCGATCGCGACCTCTTCGAGCGCGACGTTACCGGCGCGTTCGCCGATCCCGTTCACCGTTCCGTGGACGAGGTCGACGCCGGCCGCGATTCCGGCGAGCGTGTTCGCGGTTGCGAGTCCGAGGTCGTCGTGCGTGTGTATCGACGCCGGTCCGATATCGGTAAGCCGCGCGTGCATGTCGAAGATTCGGTCGGGGGTCGCGTGGCCGACGGTATCGGGCGCGCAGATCCGATCCGCGCCGGCGTCGACGGCGGCCGCCATGAGCCGTTCGAGGAAATCGAGGTCGGCTCGCGAGCCGTCTTCGCCGAGAACTTCGACCCACAGTCCGTGGTCGGTGGCGTACTCGACGAGGTCGACGGTCGTCTCGACGACGGCGTCGCGGGTCGCCCCGATCTTCCGCTCGATGTGGCGATCGCTGGCGGGGACGACGAGGTTGATTCCGTCGACGTCGCACTCTACTGCGCGGTCGATATCGCGTTCGACGCCCCGAGCGAAACTCGTCACCATCGCGTCGAGGTCGAGATCGGTGACGCGGGAGATCGTCTCGCGCTCACCGGGGCCGGTACAGGCGCTTCCGGCCTCGATGACGGCGACGTTCGCTTCATCGAGCGCGAGCGCGATTTCGGCCTTTTCCTCCGGCGTCAACGAGACACCGGGGGCCTGCTCGCCGTCGCGCAGCGTCGTGTCGAGAAACTGTACGTCCCGGTCGTCGAGGGGAGCAGTCGCTGGATGATCTCCGAACAGCGTCCTCGCAGAAGGATCCTCAGTATCGGGCGAACGGTCGAATTTCTCGACCAGCCGCCTCGCGGCGACTTACTCTATCCTCAGCCGTGTCGAAGTTCGACATTGTACCCAAACGCATTCCATCGGCACGTATTAATCTACTGGTTTCCCCGACCCGCCGGCGTCTTCGAGTCGAACGGCATCGCCGACTGAGACGCCGTCGGCCGCACCGGCGGGGAGTTCGATCACGGTGTCCGCCTTCGCCCGCCCGTAGCCGGTCCACGCCGAGAGTCGCTTTCTCGCCCGCACCTCGCCGTCGACGAGCCAGATCGCGTCGATATCGAACGGGACGAACACCATATGGAGCCCGCGTTTCGACACGCCGGAAAACGGGAAGACGAGCGCGTAGTCGTCGGGGATCGATCGGCGAAACATCAGCCCGAGGCCCTGCGAGACGATTCCCTCGGCGAGTTCGACGTTCGTCGCGAGCGTTCGTTCGCCGCTCGGCGTTTCGTGGACGACGCGCACGAAGGGATCGAACAGCGCCTCGGAGAAAAACTCACCCCTTACCGAAAGATAAGGTGACGCGGGGGCCAGCACCGAACATGGAGAAGACACCGAAAGGGACGTCGGTCGGTGTCGAAGACCCGTACGAGACCGTACAGCGGTGTGACTTCCTCACCGACGACGGCCGCTGTCGGTACGCGTTCGAACAGGCGCATCATGATCCGGAGTTCGCGCGAAAACGGCGCAGCGAGGAGTTTGTCTGTCCGGTCGTCGATCCCGACGGGGACTGGGAGTGGGCCGACTGCCCGAAGTTCCGGGCCACAGAGTGCGGCCGGGACTGTCACCGCTGTGGGCTCGAAGAGCGGCGGCTCGCCGGCGAGGGGACGCGGCCGCTCCTGGAGGAACACCACGTCGAGTACACCGACGACGACCGAAAGGAGCTCGCACACGAGATCACGGTGACGCTGTGTCGGTGGTGTCACGCGAAGGTTCACGGTTCGTGGGCGAAGATCGACGACGACGCCTCCCCGTCCGCGGAAGCGATCGCGGCCGCCGAGGGACGTCGCTCGAAGGAGCGATCCGAACTATCGTTCGAATCCGCGGCCGAGCGCTACGATAGGACGGAGTGATCGTCTACCTAATCTCGAAATCGTCCGGCTGACGCCACGCCTCTTCGAGAACTTCGTTCGAAACGAGTATCATATCTGAAGAGCGTCTTGTAGG
>CAYQWI010000085.1:0-7292 GCA_964421165.1 uncultured Natronomonas sp. | reverse complement strand
CTTTATCTCGAGCTGTTCGTCCTCTCTCTTTCGCTCGATCTCGGCGTTGAGATCGGCGAGATCCTCTTCGAGTCGCGTGAGACGGCCCTGCCGCTCGTCGAGTTCGCGGCGGAGATCGTCGAGCCGATCGGTCCTGGTTTCGATCTCGTCGCGAACCGCTTCGAGTTCGGCGCGTTTCTCCTCGAGTTCGGCCGCCTTCAGATATCCCTCGTACTCCTCCTTTTCGGCCTTCAGCTCCTTGTACTCGAGTGCGGTTTCCCGCTCGTCTTCGAGCCGATCGAGCCGACCCTGTTTCTCCTCGATGCGGAGTTCGGCCTCGTCGACGCGCTCTTGAACCGTTCCGAGCTCCTCGAAGGCGTCCTCCTTTTTCGCGTCGAACTGTGCGACACCGGCGATCTCGTCGATGATCTCCCGGCGGGAACCGGCGGTCATCGTGATGATCTCGGTCACGTCGCCCTGCATCACGACGTTGTATCCCTCCGGTGTCACGCCGGCCTGCGCGAGTAGATCGCGGATATCGGAGAGGTTCACCGACCGACCGTTCAAATAGTAGTACGAGTAGTAGGTGTCCTCGTCGGTCTGTTTGACCCGGCGGCGGATCGAGATCTCCTCGACGTCGCCGACGTTCTCGGAGCCGGCCGCCGAGACGACCTGCTCGCGGGTGAGCGTCAGATCGCTGTTATCGAGGATCACCTCGACGGAGGCTTCCCGTTCGCCGGAGAGATCGATCGCTTCGTCCTCGTGGCCGGGGTTGTAGATGAGATCGGTCAGCTTGTCGGCTCGAATGCCGGACGTTCGGGCGAGTCCCAAAGCGAAGAGGATCGAATCGATGATGTTCGATTTCCCCGAGCCGTTCGGGCCGCTGATCGTCGTGAAATCTTCGTATAACGGGATTTCGGTCTTCCGGCCGAAGCTCTTGAAGTTATCGAGGACGAGCGTTTTGATGTGCATAGGGGATCGTTTCCCGGTCAGGCGACGATGATGTCGTCGCCCCCGGAGTCCGTCGTCTCGTCCCCGTCTGACGACGATTCGTCGTCCCCATCGGTTGTCGTCGCGTCCTCTGATATCGTCTCGTCTTTCGAGTCCGAACGCGTTCGGGTGAGTCGCCCTTCGAGAACGTCCGGCTCGATCCCGGCCTCGTCCTCGATGGTCCCCAGACGCTCTTTCGTCTCGACGAGTTCGTCTGTAAGCCCCTCGATGGTGGCTTCGAGTTCGCGTACTTTGGCTTCGAGTTCCTCGACTCGGTTCCCGGACATACGTTGGGTACGTTGCCCCGAACGTATAAATGTGCGTCAGACATTCACGTTCCGTCGGGGTATCGGGCATCTCGAGCGTCTATCGGACATCATCGAACGTCGACGCGAACCGGCACGGACATCGAACGTCGACGCGACCCGACACGCAGGGCGAACGGATTTGTGCTCCCCGTTCGACGATCCGATATGGAGCCGACAACAGCCGAGGAAGCCTGTTTCGAGGCCGGAATCAAATTCGGAAGCCTCTATCACCAGTTCGCCGGGACGCCGGTCTCGGCGAAAAGCAGCAACAGCCTCGCGAAAGCGATGGAAGACGCCATCGAGAATCAACCGTTCTGCGCCTCGGTCACCGTCGATATCCTCGACGACGCCCTGAGGGCCGAACTCGCCGACCAATCGGCCGACTACACCGAGCTCACGGGACGGTTCATGGACGTCGAAATCCGCATCGAGTACGAAGATCACACGGCGGTCGCGTCGATGGCCATGGACGGGGATTATCCGCTGATGACCCTCGACTGCGTCGAAGGATAAAAACGAACGTCGGATTTTCACTTTCGCTTTGCGGCGTGTTTTTAACCTCGATCGGGTGAAACGTCGAGTATGAGCCAAGCAACGCTCGATGACGACGATCTGTTCGACGAAGCCGCGACGGAGATGCGCGAGGATGTCGAATCGAGTCTCGCGGCCGCGAACGAAGCCCTTCCCGAGGCGGCAGCCATCTGGGAGGCGGACGCGGATAACACACTCGGCGTTCTCAACGGGCTGAAAGGCGCACTCGACATCGGCGACGCGGAGGAGCACCTGCGGGACGCGAAAAAGTGGTTCGCGATGGGGAAGAAAGCGGACGCGTTCGAGGACGCGGAGGATCTCGAAGCCGAAATCGAAGAACTCGGGGAAACGATCGCTTCGATTGTCGCGGCCAACGAACAGGTCGGCGAACTCACGGCGACGATTCCGGAGCTTCGTAGCGCGCTCGAAGACGCCGAAGACGAAGAATAGGGATCCGTTACGGATCCGGGCGAGCACCGATCGGGACAGTTATCTCTTGACGCTCCCCGTCGCGGATGATCGTCGCTTGGACGCGATCGCCGGGCGAGAGACCGAGCGCGAGCGTCGTTCCCAGATCGGCGTTCGAGTCGATCGTATCACCGGCGAGTTCGACGAGTACGTCACCGCCGACCGGAATGGAGCGGCCGTCGACGACCGTTTCGTCCGTCGCCCCCCGAAACGCCTCTCCTGTGGGGCCGTCGGCCATCGACTCGACGACGATGATACCACGGGGCTCATCGAGCCCGTTGGCTTCGGCGATTGCCGGCGTCACCTCGAGCAACCGAATACCGAGGAACGGATGGTCGTAATTCCCCGTCTCGAGAAGCTCCGGCAGGATCCGTCGCGCGAGCAACGGCGAGACGGCGAATCCGACGCTCGTGCCGGCCCCGGCGACGGCGACGCCGGTCACGTCGCCGTCCATCGTGACGAGGGGGCCGCCGCTGTTTCCGGGATCGAGCCCGGCATCGGTCTGAACCGTATTGGGGATCGAAAATCCGGTCTGCTCGTTCGGGATCGATCGGTTCTTTCCGCTTATAATACCGGCCGAGACGGACGATTCGAGCCCGAACGGGCTACCGAGCGCGAGCACTTCGGTGCCGACCGGTGGAACGTGCTCGACGAACGAGAGCGGCGCGGCGTAGTCGGGAATATCGGTCGAGACGACCGCGAGGTCCGCATACACGTCCGTCGCGGTGACGCCGGCGTTTCGCCACTCGCCGCCCTCGAACCGGACGTTCACCGATTGGGCGTCCCGGACGACGTGTTGGTTCGTGACGACGACGCCGTCGTAGACGAACCCCGATCCGCCTCCCGCTTCGTCGCCGACAAACGCGACGGAGCCGATCGTCTGCTCGTACACCGAGGCGTACGACGAATCGTCCCCGACCGACGTTTCGGTCAGCGTAACCGGATCGGGTGCGTCCCTGACGCCGGCCGAACAGCCGGCGAGACCGGCAGCGATCGCCGCTGTCCCGGCGAGAAATCGGCGGCGGGTCTGTCGTGCCATATCATCCCTACGGAAGCGCTCCGAAAAGCATCTTCGGTCGCGTTGAGAGCAGCCGAGTCCGAAGCAGAATCGATCAGTCGATTTACGTGGCGGTGTCTTCACCCCGACGCGCGATCGCGAGCGCGCCGTGATAGAGGATCATCGCACAAACGAGCAAGGCGGAGCCGACGAGTAAGACGAAACTGAGTCGATCGAACAGTGGGATAGCGAGCAGAGTGGCGAGCTCCCCGAGACCGACGGCGGCGCTGGCGACCAACAGCATGATCCCGAAGTAGATCGTGACATCGTCCTCGTCGACGTAGGCGGTCGCGCTCGATCCGATCCTCGCGCCCAACGCACTGCCGACGAGCAACGCGGTCACGATACCGAGATCGATCACGCCCGCTCTCCCGTAGGTGAACGCACCGACCGCACCGGACATGAGTCCGCCGAACAGACTCGTTCCGACGGCGACGGCGAGCGGCGTCCCGATCAGATAGTAGATCGCCGGCATCCGGACGAATCCGCCGCCGACGCCGAGGAATCCGGAGACGAGTCCGACGCCGCCTCCGACGCCGGAGATCGTCCAGAGCGACACCCGACTCCCGTCAGTGAGTCGGACCATCGGCGGGAGTTCGTACGATTGGATCCGTCGGGCGAGTTCGGAGACATCGTCGGCTTCAACCGAATCATCGCTCTCAACCGCATCTTCGTCCTCCGCTGTCTCGGTATCTTCGAGCGCACTTTTCGTGAACAACACACCGATCGTCGCAAGCAGAATGACGTAGGTCACGCCGACGACGAGGTTCGCGATACCGAGCACTTCGAGTCCGAACACCAACCGGCTGCCGATCTCGATGCCGAGGACGATGCCGACGAACATCAACGCCCCGAGCCGATAATCGACCTGTCCGGTGTCGTGGTGTTTCAGCGTTGCGATGACGGCCGTCCCGAAGACGAACGCCATCGAGCTGCCGATCGCGACAGGGGCGGGATACCCCAAGATCAACAGCGCGGGAGTGACGAGAAACGAACCCCCCATCCCGAAGAAGCCGAAGAAGACGCCCACCATGAAGCCGAACGTGACGAATAGCACGAACAGATCGACGCCGAGTCCGAGAAGTTCGACCATTTATGATTGTTCGAGGCGCTCGAAGACTGTCGGCGCGATGGCGTCTTCGAGAAGTCCGTATCCGGCGTACAATAGAACGGCTTCGAGGAGTACGACAGTGATCACCAATAGCGCCTGAACAGACGGCGAAGCGCCCGAAAGAAGCTCAGTGCCGGTCACCGTTGGACACCGAGAGTATTGTGTTGTATTGGGTCGATCATAGGTAGTCGTATACCTGAAGGTAGGCCGTGATCAGGCATAAGGGTTTTGAAGATATTCACAATACTATATTTTCGTCAGGTACTGATACCCACGTGTAAGTTATGAAAAAGGTATGTATGGTCGAGTGTTCTCGATCGACTGTCGGCGATCCGTGGACGATTCACGATCGAGGATGGCAATGCAGTCTCCACGCCGTTTCGACCACGGTGTTTAAGGCGGTGTACGCAATATTGTGCAGTATGAACAATAGATCGTGGTGCCATGGATATCATCGAGAGCGAGTCGAGCCATGAGCGGGAGGTCAGCCGTTCTCGCGACGGACCTCTCCGAGGCCAGCGAGACGATGATCGAATCCGAGACCGGGCTCGGATGTCTCGGACGGATCGGCGTCGACCGGATCCATCTCGTCAGCGTCGTCCCGTCGAACGTCCACTCGGGAATGCCCGGCATGAACTTCGAGAAGCGCCGAAAGAAGGCGCTCGGCCAGTACCGATCGACGATCGAGGACGCGGGGTTCGACGTGGAAGCTCACGTCGTTCGGGGAACCCCACACCGGCGGATCAACGGGATCGCCGGCTCCGTCGGCGCGGATCTGATCCTCGTCGGATCGCGGGGAAAAAGCCCGCTCGAGAACCGGGTAATCGGTTCGACCGCCCGAAATCTCGCGCGCACGACCGTCGTCCCGCTGCTCGTCGATCGGATCGAACGCGGCGTCGGCGATCCGGAGACGATCCGTCGACACCTGTTTCGACGGACCCTGTACGCGACGGATTTCTCCGAGAACGCCGAGCGAGCGTTCGAGGCGTTCGAGTATCTCCGACACGCGACCGAGGAAGTGACGCTCGTTCACGTCCGATCGCCCAAAGACGATACGAGCGACGTGGAGATCGATCCCGAAACCGAGCTGGCGTCGCTGGCCGAACGGCTCGGTGAGTGGGGTCTCGACGCGCGGACGGAGATCCGCCGCGGGGATCCGGCGACCGAAATCTTAGCCGCCGAAGCGGAACACGATCCGAGCACGCTCCTCGTCGGCTCACGCGGGCGGAGTCGGCTACGTCGACTTCTCCTCGGAAGCGTCTCCGAAGAGGTCGTCGCGAAGGCGACGGGTAACGTCTTTTTGGTGCCGCCGCCGCGGTCGGCGTAGGCCTGTTATCGAGAGTCCAGTTCCTGTTGTCGCCACGTCGTCCGATCGTACATCCGCTCGACCTCGCCTTCCTGTTGACGGATCGCGACCGCGGTGTTGAACAGGAACGCGGCGACGAGCACCGTGCCAACGAGCCAGACGGCTTCGACGATCGACCCGTCGATCGCGACGATACTCCGGGCGAGATCGGTCAGAACGATCGCGACGAGACAGACGATCGCGGGGAGAAGGTGTCGCGTTATCGCCGAAAACGTCGTCCCTTCGTGGGTTTGCGTCGTTCGAACGGCGTAGAAGACGGCCCACACCGACGCGCCGATCCAGCCGACAGCGACGACGGGACGGGTCCACTCACCGGCGGCGAAGTAGCCGATCCACCACGCGGCGACGAAGCCGACGATGACGAGCCCGTCGATCCACACCGGTAACAGCCGGTCGGCGCTGTCGGGACGGTCGGCGTGATACATCGCGCGGATGCCGAGCGCGATGAAGAGGATGAAAAACAGGACGGCCCCCTCGGTGAACGCGGCGAGCCACTCGTAGCCGGTCAGGTCCGTCGCGATCCCCGCAATTCCGTAGAGTATCGCGGCACCGATCCCGACGGCCAGGTATCCCCACTCGTACTCGAATCCCTCCGCGAGGACGCGACGCACGTATACACCGAGAAACGTCAACAGGATTACGGCCGCCACGGTGATCGAAGCGTGGGCGAGAAATCTCGTTATAATGATCGTACCCGCCGGATCGCCGCTGCCAACGAAGGGCGATGTCGTGGTCATACCGGCGCTTTGCCCGTGTCCCTCATATGTGTTCACCTTCGAGCGACGCGGCGACCGGCGTCAGCCCCGAAACGATCCCGATACATCGGCTCCGGAGCGGCCCAATACATCAACTCCGGAACAGCCGGTAGGCACCCTGTCCGACGGCGACGGGCTTTGATTCCCCGTCGGGCGTCTCACTGACGACCTCGACCGTCGAAACGCCGACGCTGTTGCCGGCCCGAATGACGTCGGCCGTCGCCGTCAGATCGCCGACGGCCGGGCGAAGATAGTTGACGTTGAGGTTGATCGTCGCGATCTCGTCGTCGATCGGATCGGTGAGATACGGACGCAGGACGATACCGCCGACCACGTCGATGAGCGTCGACGCGACGCCGCCCTGAACCGTCGGTGGCTCCGTCGGGTTGGTGAGCTTGTCGTCGAACGGGATCGTCGCGACCATCCGGCCGGTTTCGAACCGTTCGACGGTGAATCCGAGCCACGAGAGAAAGTCGTGTTCGGCTTCGAGGTACGTCTGTAGCAGTTCGACCGCTTCGTCGGGTATTTCGGTCGGTTCGATTTCGGTCATACGCTCGATTGCGTTCGGGGCGCGCTTGTACGCTTGGGTGGACGAACCTCCATGCTCAAGTTATCGGAGGATCTACGTCGGTCGTGACCGATCCAGAGCTGGAGTTCGACGCTGCGGCACTGGCCGCGGGACTGGAGACGTTCGGCGGCGACGACGCCGAGTGTCGAGCGGTCGCCC
>CAYQWI010000084.1:0-7331 GCA_964421165.1 uncultured Natronomonas sp. | reverse complement strand
CTCGCTCGATGACGCCGCGTCGCTGAACCCCGACGGGGTCGTCGTCGTGACGCCACACGACGCGTTCACCGACTTCGAGTGGGGTGCGTTCGATCCAACGGTTGTCGTCGACTGTCACGACGCGGTCGACCTCGACGGATCGTCGCATCTCGAATACACGATCGGTCGTCCTGCATCGAACGGAGGCGGTTCGGATGGCGCGTGATTTCACACAGACTGCCTACGCCGACTTGCTCGATGCGGCGCTCGAGTCGGGATACTCGTTTCTCACCGTTCGTGAGTACCTCCAACGGGAGACGCTCCCCGAGCGATTCGTGATCGTCCGCCACGACGTCGATCGAAAGCCGAAGAACGCGCTCTCGCAGGGACGTCTCGAGGCGGTTCGGGATATCTCGACGAGCTACTACGTCCGAACGGCCGAGTCCGCGTTCGATCCGGTCGTGATAACTCGATTGGATGAACTGGGACACGAGGTCGGATATCACTACGAGGATCTCGACCGCGCCGACGGTGACGTGGCGGCGTCCCGACGATCGTTCGAGACGAATCTCGCACGCGTCCGTCGGCTCGTTCCCGTCGACACCGTCTGCATGCACGGCAACCCGCTGACTCCACACGACAACAGGGATATGTGGGACGAGCCTCCTGACTTCGGACGGTACGATCTGCTCGGTGAGGCGTATCTCTCGATGGATTTCGACGACGTGACGTACTTTTCCGATACGGGCCGAACGTGGCGTGACGGCATCTTGAAAGTGAAAGATCACACGATGGGCGAAGGAGACAAGCGAGTGTCGGCCGATTCGACCCGCGACCTCATCTCGGTGCTCCGCGACGGGTCGATCGATCGGGCTTGTCTGCTCGTCCATCCCGAGCGATGGACGAACTCGTATCCGGAGTTCGTGACACAGCGGACCAAAGACGCGGCGATCAACGCCGCGAAATACGGGATTCAGACGATACGATGAGCCGGATCCATTTCGAAGTGACACACCCGGCACACGTCCATCTGTTCCGTCACGCGATCCGCGAGCTCGCGGCCGATCACTCCGTCGTCGTCACGTCCAGAGAGAAAGATCTGACCACGGATCTCCTCGACGCCTACGACATCGAGCACACGGTGCTCTCCTCGAAGGGAACGCGAAAGATCGATCTGATCTCGGAGTGGATCGCCCGTGATCTGCGGACGTTGCGCTACGATTACCGGTACGACCCCGACGTGATCGTGAGTCGGCTCAACCCGACGGCCGTCCACGCCGCCGTCATGACGGGGGCCAAAAGCGTCGTCTTCCACGACCACGAGGGGTCCAACGGGCTCGCGGAACTGCTGGCGCCGTTCACCGATCGGTTCTGTACGCCCGCGACGTTCGAGGGCGATTTCGGGGATTCCCACCGTCGATACGACGGTTTTCAGGAGCTTGCGTATCTCCATCCGGACCGGTTCACGCCCGATCGGAGCACACTCAGAGAGCACGGCGTCGACCCCGATGAGCCCTACTTCGTGTTGCGGTTCGTCTCGATGGGTGCTCACCACGACGTGGGGCTCGAAGGGCTATCCGCGGCGACGAAACGCCGGCTCGTCGAGGAGCTTTCGGAGCACGGCGAAGTGTACGTCTCGAGCGAGGGGCCGATCCCGGACGAACTGTCCGCACAGGAACTTCCGGTCCCACCGGAGGCGATGTTGGACCTCTTATACGACGCTTCGCTCATGGTCACGGATTCGAACACGATGGCGACCGAGGCGGGACTGCTCGGAACGCCGGTCGTCCGATCGGGAGCCTACGCTTCCGACGAGTTCAGTAACTTCTCGACGCTCGCGGAGGCGGGCCTCGTTGACTCGGTTCCCGAAGCGACCGAAACGGTCGACCGAGCGTTGGAACTCGCGGCCGATCCGGACGCGAACGCACGTTGGGAACAACGACGCGACGCCTTCCTCGAGGACAAAATCGACGTCACCGAGTACATCATCGAGACGGTGCTGGAGGTCGCCGATGAGTGAGTCGAGCGGAATGTCGAACGCGGATGCGATCGCGACCCGTCGAGACGCGTTGATACCCGACGATCACAGCTTCGCGCTCTGTCTCACACACGATGTGGACAGGCCGTACAAAACGTATCAGTCGCTGTACTATGCGGTGACGGAGCGTGACCCATCGCATCTCCGATCGCTTCTGCCGGGCCGAAATCCGTACTGGTCGTTCGAGAAAATCATGCAACTAGAGGACGAGCTGGGTGTCCGCTCGTCGTTTAACTTTCTCGACGAACAGTATCTGTTCACCGACCGGCCGATCGAAACCTGGCTCGATCCCGAGTCGTGGATGCTGTACACCGGGCGGTATTCGATGACCGACCAGCAGATCATCGAGTTGATCCACGAACTGGACGGCGGCGGCTGGGAGATCGGATTACACGGTTCTTACGATTCGTATCGGGATCGCGAGCGCCTCCGTGACGAAAAGCGTCGACTGGAGTCGATTCTCGGAAGATCCGTCCCTGGGATCAGACAGCATCACCTGAATCTGGAGATCCCTGAGACCTGGAAACACCACCGCGAGATCGGACTCTCCTACGATACGTCGCTCGGGTCGGCAAGCGAGTACGGCTTCGAACACGGCTACGGGATCGAACGGCCGTTCGACGATTCGTTCGTCGTCTTTCCGCTCACGCTGATGGAACTGGCGCTTCCCGTCCCCGATTTCGAACGGTCGAAAGCGGCGTGTGAAGCGCTGCTTACCGAGGCGAAAGAGAACGCGGCCGTGATGACGGTGCTTTGGCACCCTCGATTCTTCTGCTCGGATACCCCCGAATACGAGCCGCTGTACCGTCGATTGATCGAACGGGCCCTCGAAATGAACGCGTGGGTGGGGCCGCCGGGAGAGCTGTACGAGAGGATCGAACACCCATGAACGGGGCTCGCGTGAGACGGTTCGAACCGACCGTCCGGTCCCAATCAGTAGGTACATCCTTACAAAGCCGATCTCCCCGGAGGTCCCGGTAATGAGAGTCGAACGGCTATCGCTCGACGAATGGGACGACGCCCTCCCAAACGACGGGATCGAAGTGTTTCACTCCACTGACGCGCTTTCTGTACTCGATGCGCACGCGAACGGACGACTCGAACTCCTCGGCGGATTTAAAGGTAACCGCCCGGTCGGCTTGCTCCCGGCGTTCGTCCGGGAGGTGTCGAGGGGTCGAATGGTCACCTCGCCGCCGCCCGGGATGGGTGTTCCGAGACTCGGACCGATACTCATGCCCGCCAGTCCGAAACGTCGTAAGCGAGAGCAGGTCAACAAGAAATTCTCCGAGCTCGTCGTCGAGGAACTCGAACTCGAGTCGCCGACGACGCTGTTTCAGTTTGTCTGCCCGCCGACGTACACCGATCCGCGGCCGTACACGTGGCAGGGATTCGAGACCGACACTCGATTCACGTATCAGATCGATGTTTCGGACGCCGATCCCGACGAGTTGTTTAGCGGAGCCAGCAAGAGTCTCCGACGGGAAGTCAACGACGGACGCGACCTCGGCGTGACCGTTACCCGAGAGGGCGTTTCCGCGGCGCGGCGTGTCTTTGAGGAAACCCGTGATCGATACGCCGAGCAGGGAAAGCCGTTTCCGCTCTCGTGGCCGTACGTTCGCGATCTCGTCGAGCTGCTCGGCGATCACGCGCAAGTGTACGTTGTCAGATCTCCCGACATGGAATTTCTCGCGGGAATCATCGTGCTGTACTCGCCCGAAACGGCCTGCTTTTGGCTCGGCGGCGGTCGAACGATATTCGACGGCGTCGCCGTCAACAGCCTCGTCCATTGGGAAATCATCGAAGACATCGCCGCCGGTCAGTCGATCGACTCCGTCAACCGATACGATCTCCACGGGGCCAACACCGAGCGGCTCTGTCAGTATAAAAGCAAATTCGGGCCGACGCTGCAGCCGTTCTACGTGGTCGACACCGGCGGCTACCGGATGGACCTCGCAGAGTGGGCGTACGAAACCGTGTTGAGGTGACCACGGTGCGAATACTCAGCCTCGTAACGAACAACGAGTCCAGATTTTATAAACAACAGGTCGCCGGACTGCGGGATCGCGGCCATACGGTCGATACGCTTCCCGTACCGAGCGATCGAGGGGTGAGGGGGGATACGGTAACGAACCGTCCGATCTCCGCGTACCTCCGATACTATCCGCGGGTCGTCGCCGCCGCCTCCGGGGAGTACGATCTCGTCCACGCAAATTACGGACTGACCGCGCCGCCGGCCATCGCACAGCCGTTCCACCCCGTCGTGTTGACGCTTTGGGGGAGCGACCTGATGGGCACGTACGGACGGGTCGGTGACATCTGCTCGAGATTCGCGGACGCCGTCGTCGTGATGTCCGAAGAGATGGCCGAAGCGGTCAGCTCGGAGTGTTACGTGATCCCGCACGGGATCGACCTCGAGTTGTTCCGACCGATTCCACAAGAGACCGTCAGATCCAAGCTCGGATGGGATCCCGATACGCACCACGTCCTGTTTCCGTACGCTACGTCGCGGGCCGTCAAAGACTTCCCGCGAGCCGAGCGGATCGTCAAACGGGCTCGACGCGAGCTTGAGGATCCGATCGAGCTCCAGACCGTAAGCGGTGTCGATCACACCGAAATGCCGCAGTATATGAACGCCGCGGACGCGTTGTTGCTCACTTCGAAGCGAGAGGGGTTACCTAACTCGGTAAAGGAGGCGATGGCGTGTGATCTGCCGGTCGTCGCGACGGACGTCGGCGGCGTCGCTCAACTGCTTCGCGGCGTCTCGCGGTCCGCCGTGTGCGATTCCGACGACGACCTCGTCGAATCGCTAACCGACGTACTCCGTGCCGGTGAACCTTCGAACGGAAGGGAGAAGGTCGCACCGATCGGGCTGGAAAACCAACTCAACCGGATCGAGCACGTGTACGAATCTATTATATAAGCACAACAGTAACTCTTTTTAACAAAACTGTCAGTATCGCGCTCGTTAGCGGGATTCCACCCGAGGGGAGTATGCCGGACATAACAAAGCCTGATTCGGTGATTCCTTCGGGCATATGGTCGATTCATCGACTGTCGACATCGACGCACTCGTTTTCGGTGTCGACGCACTCAGCCACGATATCTTATCGAGACTCCCATCGGGAACCGCACCGACTATCGAATCGCTCGTCGAAGACGGCGTCAGCGGGCCGCTCGAATCACAGCTGCCGCCGTGGACACCCAGCGCGTGGCCGTCGATTTATACGGGTGTCAATCCGGGGAAACACGGGATATACGGGTTTCTACGGTTCGAAGGCTACGACTGGGACGTCGTCAATTCGACCGACATCCGCGAACACACGCTGTGGGAACTGCTCTCACAACAGGGTCGATCCAGCGTCGTCGTGAACGCGCCGGTGACGCACCCGCCGCCGGAGTTCGACGGTGCCTTAATCCCCGGCTACATCGCGCCCGAGGACCCCGAGTGTCACCCCGAGGGACTGCTGGACGAGGTTCGAGACGCGACCGGCGAGTATCGTCTCTACAACCGTCAGTTAAGCGAAGTATCGAAAGCAGAGCGCATCGACGGCTACGAGGCGGTGACCCGTATGCGCGGTCGAGCGTTCAGATACTTACTGGAGCGTGAACGCCCCGATATGGGATTCATCCAGTTCCAACAGAGCGACACCGTCTTCCACGAATTCCCCGAGGACGAACGCGCTCCAGCCCGTGTCTACGAAACCATCGACGCCGAGATCGAAGCGACGCTGGAGCTGTGCGATCCCGACGCGGTGATCCTCCTCAGCGATCACGGCATCGGTCCCTACGACGGATACGAAGTTCGACCGAACACGCTGCTCCGAGAGCAGGGGTTGGTCGAAACCTCGACCGACTCGGAGAAGCCGGCCTGGACAACGATCTCGAAACAGCGGCTTCGAAACGGTGGCGCCGAGACGGACTCGGGAGGAAAGTCCGCGGCGGAGACCGTGCTATCCGCCGCAGCGAGCGTCGGACTCACGAGTCAGCGAATCGGCGCGGTGCTCGAGCGGCTACATCTCGATCAGGCGGTGCTTCGGGTCGTCCCCGAGGAGTTCGTTAAAGCGGCGGGCGAGCACGTCGACTTTCCCCGATCGGCGGCGTACATGCGCGATCGAATCGAGATCGGACTCCGGATAAATCTCGAAGGGAGAGAGCCGGAGGGAATCGTCTCCCCGGACGAGTACGAATCGGTTCGATCCGAGCTCATCGAAACGCTCGAAGCGCTCGAAACGCCGGACGGCGAACCGGCGTTCGACGAGGTACTCCCTCGCGAGGAGGTGTTCGAGGGGCCGTATCTGGAGGACGCCCCGGACGTGATCATCGTCCCACGAGCCTTCGATCAGTTCCTCTCGGCGTCGATCCGCGATTCGGTGTTCGGGGAGCCGAGAGAACCGTGGAACCACAAACGACACGGTATCGTCTCCGTGTCGGGGCCGGAGATCGAGCCGGACGAGGTCGAGGGCGCACACCTCCTCGACATCGCTCCGACGGTGTTGTCGCTGCTCGGTGTTCCGCCGAGCGACCGGATGGACGGTGACGTGCTTGCGGGGTTCGATCCGATCGATCCGATCGAATATCCCGAATACAGCGGTGGTGAAGCCGAAACGGACGACACCGATGTCGAGTCGCGTCTGGCGGATCTGGGGTACATCGAATGAGCGTCGAGATCACTACGCCGGACGACGCCGACGAGTGGAACCGCGTCGTCGACCGGGCGGAGGGGGCGACCCCGTTTCACCGCTTCGAAGCGTTGGAAGTGTTCGCCGAGCACACCGGATCGACGCTCCATCCGCTGATCGGATACAAAGGGCAGGAGGCGGTCGGCTTGTTCCCGCTGTTCGGCCTCCGAAAAGGGCCGTTAATGACCGCCTTTTCGCCCCCGCCGGACAAAAAGATCAGTTATCTGGGTCCCGTCGTCCTGTCGAAATCGGGGATGAAGCGACGCAAGAGCGAGCGAAGACACCGGCGGTTCGTCGAGAGCGCACTCGAACACCTCGACGACGCGTTGGATCCGCGCTATATCAACGTCCGCACCCCCATCGAATACGACGACCCGAGGCCGTTCGTCTGGAACGACTTCACACCGTCGCCGCGATACACGTATCGGTTGGATATCGACCGAGATCCGGACGAGATTCTCGAATCGGCCAGCAGCGATCTCCGTTCGAACGTCCGAAAAACCGATCCGGACGCGTACGAGATCACCGACGGCGGACGAACGGGAATGGAGCAGATCGTCGCGCACGCGAAACAGCGCCACGAGGAACAGGACGTCGACTACGACGTCACGATGGCGTTCGTTCGCGATCTCTCT